>CAYRPW010000193.1:0-5113 GCA_964426145.1 uncultured Oscillospiraceae bacterium | reverse complement strand
GGCGCTGATACAATGATCGGTAACATATAGACAGAAAGGGTGAGCGAATATGCTGGAAGAAAACATCCGGACGGGATTGACCTTCGACGACGTGCTGTTGATCCCCAGTGAAAGTGAAGCGCTTCCGCGCGAGGTCAGCACGGCCGTACAGATCATGCCCTCGATCAAACTGAACATTCCGCTGATTTCCGCGGCGATGGACACCGTAACCGACGCCCGTATGGCCATCGCCATGGCCCGTGAAGGCGGGCTGGGAATCCTTCACAAGAACATGTCCATCGAGGATCAGGCTGCCCAGGTGGATAAGGTGAAACGCAGCGAGCACGGAGTCATCACTGACCCGTTTTTTCTTTCTCCGGACCATTTAATCCGCGACGCCGAAGCGCTGATGGCCCGCTACCGCATTTCGGGCGTTCCCATCACGCGCGGCAAGAAACTGGTCGGCATTCTCACCAACCGCGATCTGCGGTTTGAAACCGACGACAGCCGCCGTATCGAAGAAGTCATGACCTCCAAAAACCTCGTCACCGCACCCGTAGGCACCACACTGGAAGAGGCAAAGAAGCTCCTGGCAGCGCATCGCATTGAAAAACTGCCCATCGTCAACGATCAGTTTGAACTGTGCGGCCTGATTACCATTAAAGATATTGAAAAGACGACCAAATACCCCAACTCCGCCAAGGACAGCGGCGGCCGCCTGCTGTGCGGCGCCGCGATCGGGCTGACGTCCGACTATATGGCGCGCGCTGCCGCGCTGATCGCCGCCCGGGTGGACGTGTTATCCATCGACACGGCGCACGCGCACACCCAGGGCGCGATGGAAGCGCTGAAAACCATCCGCAAGGCGTTTCCGGACATCCCCGTGATCGCGGGCAACGTGGCAACCGCCGAGGCGACGCGCGCGCTGATTGAAGCGGGCGCGAACTGCATCAAGGTAGGCATCGGGCCGGGCAGCATCTGCACCACACGCGTGGTGACCGGCACGGGCGTACCCCAGATCACCGCGATTGCGGACTGCGCGGCGGAAGCCCAGAAACACGGCATTACCGTGATTGCCGACGGCGGCATCAAATACTCCGGCGATATCGCCAAGGCCATCGCCGCAGGCGCGCATGCCGTGATGCTGGGAAGCATTCTGGCCGGCGTGGACGAAAGCCCCGGGCAGATGGAAATTTACCAGGGCCGCAGCTTCAAGGTGTACCGCGGCATGGGCAGCATCGGCGCGATGCAGCAGAACTACGGCTCCAGCGACCGTTATTTTCAGGAGAACGGCCCCAAGCTCGTGCCCGAAGGCGTGGAAGGCCGCGTGCCCTTCAAGGGAATGCTCTCCGAAACCGTGTTCCAGCTGGTGGGCGGCCTGCGCGCAGGGATGTTCTACTGCGGCACCAAAACCATCGAGGAACTGCGGCAAAACGGCAAGTTCATCCGCATCACCAACGCCGGGCTGCAGGAAAGCCACCCGCACGATATCTCCATCACCAAGGAAAGCCCCAACTACTCCAGACAGGGGTAAAAGCAACAGAAAAAGAACCTGCCGGATGGCAGGTTCTTTTGCTTGTATGTAGCTATTCTTTCACGGCACCCGCTTGTGCCTGCTGCGCCTTCCGCGCGGCGGCATCGGCCTCCAGCACCACGCGCAGGAGGTTTAAGAGGATCGGCCCGGCGATCAGCCCCAGGAAGCCCAGCATGGTGAACCCCGCGTACATGGCGATCATCGTTGCCAGCGGATAGAGCCCCAGATTGTAACCTACGATGCGCGGTTCCACAATCTGGCGGATGATGATGACGCAGACGTAGACGACCGCAAAAAACGCGGCCATGCCGTAGTGGCCCATGATCAGCTCAAACAGGCTCCAGGGGATGAGGAACAGCCCCGCCCCCACCACCGGCAGCGCATCCGCAAGGCCGATGAAAAAGCCGAGAAACAGACCGTAGCGAACCCGGAACACCACGAAGGCCAGCATTAGAAACACCATGATGATCGACGATACGAGCAGCTGGCTTTTGATCTGCCCAAACAGAGAATGGACGAGGTTTTTCTTCAAAATGCTGCTGTGCAGCCGCACAGACTCCGGGATGGTGCGCTTAAAGAACCCGGAGATCCGTTCCTTGTCGGTCGTCATGTAATACGTGCCCATAATAGTCAGCACGATGGACAGAAGGATCGTCGGCAGGGAGACCGCCGTGCGAAACGCTCCGCCGGTGATGGATGCCGAAAGAGAACCGGCAAAATCGATGGCGTTTTGCGACATGGTGGCGATGGCGTTATTCACGTAGCTCATGGCGGAAGCCGGCAGGATATCCGAATAGCTTTGATAAAGGTTTCGGATGTAAGGAAGCGCCGTATCCGAAAGCCAATTCACAAACGCAGGCGTGTTTTGCAGAAGCTGGATCATTTCCCTGACGATGCGGCTGATGAGCACGGCTACGGCTATACCCAGCGTGCCGAACAAGATAATCATCGCCAGCAGCGTGATCAGCCCCCGCGGGATTTTGACGCGCTTCATGCGGTTCATCACAAACCGCACCGGCGGCACCAGCAGGCGGGAGAGCAGAAACGCAAGCAGGAACGGCCAGGTATACGGCACGATGATCAGGAACAGCCACGTGCAAAACAGCGTGACGGCGATCAGAAACGCGATTCTGGGCAGGCCGTTCATGCGTTCATTCCATTTTTTGATTTTCTCCAGCAATTGATTCATCGCTTTCCCTCCCTTCAGGCGGGGGACAGTCGTCGGAACTCGTCAAGCGTCGTCTGAGAAGCGGCGGGATTGGTTCAGTTGCCTATGGTATTGATGGTGATTACGATGTCGTCCACGGACGCGGGAGTGCCGGTTTCGGTTTTCCCGGCATCCGTTTCGCTTTGCGCGGCGGGGGTGGCCGCAGGCTCGGTGTTTTTGCGCGCCGCCTGCCGGGCATCATATTCCTCCTGGGTGATGGCGCCGCGGCTTAAGTTATCCAGGTCGATTTCATCTTTACGCTTCACGTTGGTGCAGTACGGGCAGGCGGTAAGGTCGGCGTAAGGCTCGTTATCAAGCTCCCCGTAGGTGAACGCGGTCAGCGGCAGGTACTTGCTTTTCACGGAGCTGCAGTACTCGTCGGCGTGATAATACTGGCCGCCGGTGGGATTGTAGTAAAGGAGCATCTCGTCGTCGGGGTAGGGAACCTCGCGCCCGCGGTCGTCCCAGACAAGCACTTTGGTATTGCGCTTCAGGTTTTCCCAGATCCAGCGCATGTTCACGCCGTCTTCGTTGGCCAGGCGCGCCACGCGGATGCACCCGTGGCTGGCCTTCTGGCCCAGCTGTGATTCCCATTTGGTGTAACGCTTGGTACCGTCGGCCAGAATGTTGCAGGGCACCTCGTGCATTTTATCGCCGTTGTTGAAGCGGATGGCCATATCGCAGTACATGCCCTCGCTGTCGAATCCGCCGCTCCAACGGATGGCCAGGTATTCGCCGGCGGCCGTCTCGTTGTAGGGCTGCTCGTCGTTGTCAAACCCGCCGCTCCAGCTGATCAGCAGGTATTCCCCCGCCGCGGTTTCGTTGTAGGGCTGCTTATCGTTGGGCAGACCCGTGGATACCAGCACGGAAGAATACAGTTCGCCGTCTACGAAAATATACAGTTTCTGGGTGAGCTTATCCACCACGATGCCGAAATGCTCGTTGGGGGTGACTTCCTTCAGGAGGCTGGTTTTCACGTACCCGCGGATCACGCGGTTATAGTAGTCGATGCCCTCGATCAGCGTCCAGCCGTCTTCATCCGGCCCGAGCACGTGCACCGCGGCGGACGCGCCGCTGATGAACCCGCCCAGTTTGTCGTTGTTGACTTTCTTCCCGCCCGGGGTTACCAGCGGGTACACGGTTTCAACCTCCGTGACGTCCAGCACGGTGATCGGCTTCATCAGCAGTTCCCACACCGCGGCGGTATCGGTGATATCGTAGGCGAAGTCCTCGCCAAACCACACCTCGCCCGTATCGTAGCCTTCCAGCCACTGCGCTACGGTTTTGGCTTCGGCGGCGGAAAAGGGCACAAGCGCGATGCACAGCGTGCTTGTTAAAAGCAGTGCAAGCAAACGGCGGATTGCGGGTTTTCGTAGCATGCGTACCTCCAATGGTCGGTTACTGACGTTTGTTTCGGTCGATTTCACGCAGTTCCACACGGCGGATTTTACCGCTGATGGTTTTGGGGAGGCTGTCCGTAAACTCCACGATGCGCGGGTATTTATACGGAGCGGTGATCTGCTTGACGTGGTTTTGCAGTTCCAGTTTCAATGCTTCGCTTGGAACGTAGCCGGGCTTTAACACCACGGTCGCCTTGACCACCTGGCCGCGAAGCTCGTCGGGCACGGCGGTGATGGCGGTCTCCAGCACCGCCGGGTGTTCCAGAAGCGCGCTTTCCACCTCGAACGGCCCGATGCGGTAGCCGCTGGATTTGATGACGTCGTCCGCGCGGCCCACATACCAGTAGTAGCCCCACTCGTCGCGCCAGGCGGTATCGCCCGTGCGGTAGATGCCGTTGTCCCACACGCTTTGGGTGAGGGCGTCGTCGCGGTAGTAGCCGGAGAACATGCCCACGGGGAGATTGCCCTTCTCGGCGCGCAGGACGATTTCACCGGTAACGCCCGGCGCGCAGGAGGCGCCGTCCTCGTCGAGGATATCCACGTTAAACAGCGGGCTGGGTTTCCCCATGCTGCCGGGGCAGACCTTCATGAACGGGAACGTGGCAAGGGTTACCACAAGCTCGGTCTGGCCGTAGGCTTCCCGAAGCTCGATGCCGGTGCGGCGCACCCATTCGGCGGCCATATCGGGGTTTAAGGGTTCGCCCGCGATGGAATAGTGCTGAAGCGCCGACAGATCGTAACCGGCGAAATCCTCCTGGAGCATATACCGGTACATGGTCGGCGGCGCGCAAAACGACGTAACCTTGTACGTTTCCAGCTGCCTGAGAATGTCTTTGGCAACGAAACGCTCGAACTCGTATACGAACACCGCGCTGCCGCACAGCCACTGGCCGTACAGCTTCCCCCACACGCTCTTGGCCCAACCGGTTTCGCTGATCGTCAGGTGCAGGCCGCCGTCTATGCATTGCTGCCAGTACAGCGCGGTAACGATAT
>CAYRPW010000192.1:509-5142 GCA_964426145.1 uncultured Oscillospiraceae bacterium | reverse complement strand
ATGGTCACGTCGCCCAAAGACACATCCAACTTTTCAAGTCCTTGCCGTATCGCGTCTTCAATAGTTTTTGCGGAAGATTCGATGCTCTTCATTTTAAGCCATCCTCCTGAACAATCGCCGTAGTGTTAAGCGGTTTTTTCGCGTAGGTTTGATTGATAATGATGCCCTGCAGCCATGCGATAAGGTTGGACGTAACCCAGTAGATGGAGAAACCCGCGTTGTACGTTGAACAGATATACAGCGAAAAAAGCGGGAAGAAATACTTCATGAACTGGCTGGTGCCCTTGCCGGACGTATTGGTTGTGGGGGTCTGCGGCTGTGTGATCGTCATCAGGTACTGGGTAACGGCCGCGAGGATCGGCGTAATGAAGAAACCGTTGCTGGAGGCGAAGATTTGCAGCTTGAAAAGCAGAAGGTTGATTTCCGGCAGGGTTTCCCATAATTGCAGCTGCTGTGTGTAGGCTTCGCTGGCCGTAAGCTGCTCAATGAAAATTTTATACGTATCTGTGGTGACCGTGTCAACGGTGACACCAAGATTATTGATAAACTGAAGCGCGTCAGCGGGTAGCGCTTTGATAACGTTTACCCAGATGTCGACGGGAATCTGATGAAGATCATTGGATTGCGCTACGATGGTGGCAAAGGGGCTGTCGGGCATCCACAGGTTTTTCACCCACAGCCAGCCCTGGTTCGTCTGGGTGCCGTAAACCACCAGATCAATGGTCTGCTTGGCAAGCTCCGTGTTGGCAACCATCCGCATGGCCCCGAACATCGCAATGAGCACCGGGAATGACAGCAGCATCGGCAGACAGCCGGAAAGCGGGCTGATGCGCTCTTTGCGGTATAGTTCCGCGGTTTTTTGATTGAGTTTTTCCTTGTCGTTTGCATATTTCTTCTGCAGCTTGGAGATCTGGGGCTGCAAATCGGACATGCGGCGCATGCTCTTTCGGCTCTTCAGATCCAGCGGCAAGAGGATGAGTTTAATAATGATCGTGAAAACGACGATGGACCAGCCGTAATTTCCGATGAAGCTATTGATGCCGTTAATTATGTTATACAGAAACGTATTGATTGCGCCCATACTGGTATCAAGTCCTCCTTACTGTTGCGTCGGTATTCTCAGGAACGGGATCATATCCGCCCCTGCCAAAGGGGTTGCACCGCAGGATGCGCCAAATCGCAAGCCGCAATCCTTTGACTGTACCATACCGCTGCAACGCCGTAACGGCATATTCCGAACAGGTAGGCACAAACCGGCATGATGAACGAGTGTGCGGGCTGATACGCTTTTGATAGAACCGTATCATGCGGATAAAGAACTTACTCATGATCCAATGGAAGTCTTCTGCTGATACACAGACAACTTGCGAAACATAGAGTCCAAATTGTTTTTTAACTGCACAAAGTTGCGCTGCGTACAAGAAGGGTGGGCGATGACCACATAAAAACCGTTTTTCAGATCCGGAAGCAAAGGACGGATGCATTCGCGCAGACGGCGTTTTACTAGATTGCGGATTACGGCCCCGCCTACCTTTTTGCTGACAGAGAACCCGATGCGTTTATTGGCGTTCCTTGCGTAGATCAGCGTGAGGTCTTTACAGGATGCCCGCATGCCGCGGTGGTATACATAGCTGAATTGCCTGTTGCGGCAAAGCCGGTATTGCTTCTGCAATCGAAACCCTCACTTCATGGGGCCACTTTCGCCTGACATTGAAAAACCCGTGCCCACTTCACCCGAAAGCAAAAGATGGGAGCGGGTATACCATCACATCCGAAAGTCCGCCGCATTAGGCGCTGAGTACTTTGCGTCCACGGCGCCTGCGCGCGGCTAACACACGCCGGCCATTTTTTGTGGACATACGGGCGCGAAAACCGTGTACCTTACTGCGCTGTCTTTTCTTGGGTTGAAACGTACGTACCATTTTGCACAACTCCTTAGGCAAACATCATAGTGATCAGCATGTTTAAGAACACGCTTACTATCATAGCTTAACCATTTTATTATAATGGTGCGGTTGCCGTTTGTCAAGACGCGTTATTGGGAAAAACGGCACGGCTTTGCTATTCCTGGTTCTTGTCAAACCGAAGCTTCAGCATGTCCAGCTGATCGTTTTGAACGGCGCTTGGCGTGTCCATCATCAAATCGACGCCGGCCTGGCTTTTGGGGAACGCAAGCACTTCGCGCAGACTATCCGCTCCGCACAAAATCATCACCAGCCGGTCAATGCCGAACGCGAAACCGCCGTGCGGCGGCGTTCCGTATTTGAAAGCCTCCAGTAAAAAGCCGAACTTGCTTTCCGCTTCTTCAGGCGTCAGGCCGATCATGGAAAACATCTTTGCCTGCAGTTCGCTTTGGTGAATGCGAATCGAGCCGCTTCCCATCTCGACTCCGTTCATCACCAGATCGTAAGCCTTGGCGCGGACGTTGCCCAGATCTCCACGGTCCATCAGGTGAATGTCCTCGTCCATCACGGACGTGAAAGGATGGTGCTCCGCGGCAAAGCGCTTGTTCTCCTCATCCCAGGAGAACAGGGGAAACTCGGTGATCCATAAAAGATCATACCGGGAGTGGTCGATCAGGTTCAGTTCGCGGCCCAGCTTGAGGCGCAGCTGCCCCATGGCGGTCAGCGCCGTGCGCTGCTGATCCGCGATCACAAACATTGCATCCCCGGTTCCGCAGCCCATGGTATCAAGCAGTTTTTGCATGCTGCCGCCCTGCATTGCCTTGGCAAAACTGGAACGAAGCGTTCCGTCTTCCTGAACGGCAGCCCACGCCAAACCTTTTACGTGATACGTCTTTACAAACTCCGTGAATGCGTCAAGCTGTTTTCGGGTCAAACTGCCTGCGCCTTTTGCGCATATGGCGCAAACCGTTTGTCCGTTTTCCAACGCGTTTTCGAAAACGGAAAAACCGCACCCCCGCACGATCTCGCCCACATCGGCGATTTCCATGCCAAATCGCGTGTCCGGCTTGTCGCTCCCATAGCGCGTCATGGCTTCACGCCAGGTAAGGCGGGGGAGCGGAAGCGCAATGTCCAGGCCCACCACTTCTTTGAACAGATGCCGATATACGGTTTCGATGACTCCCTGCACGTCGCCGGGTTCCACGAAGCTCATTTCGATATCGCACTGGGTGAATTCCGCCTGCCGGTCGGCACGGCCGTCCTCGTCGCGGAAGCAGCGCGCAATCTGGAAATAGCGGTCAAGCCCGCCGACCATCAGCAATTGTTTATAAATCTGCGGACTTTGGGGCAGCGCATAAAACAAGCCCGGTTTCTGGCGGTAGGGAACCAGATAATCGCGCGCACCTTCCGGCGTCGATTTCGTGAGGATCGGGGTTTCCACTTCGATGAAACCAAGCACGTCGATACTGTCGCGTATGGCTTTCACTACGCGGTGGCGAAGCCGGAGCATATTTTGCATGCTCGGCCTGCGAAGATCCAGATACCGGTACTTCAGGCGGACGTTCTCCTGCTCGTTCACGCCGTCTTCAATATAAATAGGCGGCGTCTTGCTAGCGTTGATTACGGTGATGGTTTTGGCAACGATTTCAATATCGCCTGTCTTCATCGCGTCGTTTACGGCGTCGGCCGCACGCTGGCGCACCGTACCCGTAACCTCCACAACATACTCGCCCCGCAGGCTTTCCGCTGCGCTGAAGGTTTCGGCGCTTACCATGGTGCTGTCGGCGATCACCTGTACAATCCCGGCGCGGTCACGCAGCTGGATGAAAATCAGGCCGCCCAGGTTGCGGGTACGCTGTACCCAGCCTTTGAGAACGACTTCACCGTTAACGTCTGCTTTCGTTACTTCGCCGCAATAATGCGTACGTTTATTCATAGGGAGTCTCCTTCTTGCGCGTGTTTTCGTATTCTGGCTTTGAGCATATAGGCGGCGTCTTCAAGCGGCGTTTCCCATTCGTCGCCGCTGCGCATGTCGCGCAGCTTCACCACACCTTTCTCCGCTTCGTCGCCGCCGAGGATGGCAACGTAAGCGGCGCCCAACTTATCCGCAAACTTGAACTGAGCCCGCAGACCGCGCGAAGTATGGTTCATGTCCGCCTTCAGGCCGAAATCACGGAACTCCTTCAAAAGCCGGAACGCAAGCGTCGCAAGCGAGCGATCCAGGGGGGCAATGAACACATCGGGTACCGGATCGATTGCCTTCAGCCGGCAATCCTTTTCGTTCATCGCATCCAGCAGCATCAGCACGCGCTCCATACCCATGCCAAAACCGACGGCGGGAATGTGAGGGCCTCCGATTTCTTCCACAAGACCGTCGTAACGGCCCCCGCCGCATGCGGTCAGAATTCCCGATTCCGTTTCGGTTTTCGTATAGTAATCCAAACCGCGCACGAGACCCATATCGATCAGGTAAGGCAGCTCCGCGGCGTCCAGGAAATCACGCAATGAAGCAAAGTGCTCTTTGCACTCATCGCACAGGTGATCCAGCATCCGGGGCGCATCCTTCAATTGCGCCTGGCAGGTTTCCAGCTTGCAGTCCAGCACGCGCAGGGGGTTGATTTCCATGCGGTCCTTGCAGTCGCCGCAAAGCAGATCTTTCTTCGCGTGCAGATAGGAGAGGAGTTCTTCCTTATAGGCGGGGCGGCATACGGGGCAGCCGATGGAATTGA
>CAYRPW010000192.1:0-499 GCA_964426145.1 uncultured Oscillospiraceae bacterium | reverse complement strand
GAAGCGTTGTTCCCGTAATGCCGAGGCTTTGCAGAAGATTCATCGCAACCCAGATCACTTCGGCATCGGCAGAAGCCTCCTGCGCGCCGAAACATTCAACGCCGAACTGATGGTGCTCCCGAAGGCGGCCGGATTGCGGCGCTTCGTAGCGGAAATGCGGCGAATATAAATAATACAGCTTTACAGGCAGCGGAAGATTATGCATGCCGTTTTCCAGAAACGCGCGCACCACGCCCGCCGTGCTCTCCGGTTTTAGAGAGATGGAACGATCGCCCTTATCCAGAAACGTGTACATTTCCTTTCGGACCACGTCGCTGGATTCGCCGACGGAGCGCGTGAACAGCTCGGTATGCTCAAAAACAGGCGTCCGAATCTCCTGGTAGCCCGCAAGTCTTGCTTTCTGGCGGATCAAGGCTTCCAAAGCCTGTAAAACCGCAGTTTCGGCCGGCAAAACATCCTTCGTGCCGAAAAATGTATCGAGAAAATCCCATTTTGCCGA
>CAYRPW010000191.1:0-5190 GCA_964426145.1 uncultured Oscillospiraceae bacterium | reverse complement strand
TATGACAGATCAATACGGGGATCCATGACCTTGTAAAGAATGTCGCTGATGAAGTTCATCAGGATGATCATCGCCGCAAGGAAAATGGTGACGCCCATAATCATCATATAATCGGTGGTCAGCATGCTGTTGGTAAACAGCCGCCCGAGCCCCGGCACAGAGAAGATGTTCTCCACCACCATGCTGCCGGTAAGGATGTACGCCATCATCGGCCCCGCGTAGGTGATCACGGGGCTGAGCGCGTTTTTCAGCGCGTGCTTGTAGATGACTTTATTGGAGGACAGGCCCTTGGCGCGCGCGGTGCGCACGTAATCCGCCCCCAGCACGTCCAGCATGCTGGAGCGCTGGAGCCGCGTGATGTAGGCCATGGGGTACAGGCTCAGCGACACCACGGGCAGAATCAGGCCGCCGGGCTGGTTGCCAAGCGAGGGAAGCCAGCCGAGCCGGTATGTGAATAGAAGCAGGAACAACGTCGCCACGACAAACCCCGGTACGGAGATCAGCGCCGTGGTTACGATCTGAATGACCTTATCCGGCCACTTCCCCCGCCTGAGCGCGGCAATGCTTCCGAATAAAATCCCCAGAATAATCGCGATCACGGCGGCGGTAAAGCCGATACCGGCGGAATAACCGAACGCGTTCATAATCAGATAGCTGACCGTAAAGCCCACGCGCGAGGTGGACAGGCCGAAATCAAAGCGGATGACGCCGCCCAGATAGTTGAGGAACTGGATGCCCACGGGCTTGTCAAACCCGTACTTGGCTTCCAGCGCCGCGATCACGCTGTCGCTTTTGGCCTTCTCACTGGAAAACGGGCTGGCCGGTATCGCGTGCATCACAAAAAAAGTGATCGCAATCACCAGAAAAATCGTCAGAATGGCCATGCCGAAGCGCTTGAGAATGTATACCAGGAACTTTGAGCTCATAATAAGCCTCCAAAAGGAACCCATGCTCCCCTTTTAGATTAACAGGTTAATTATAGGGATTGGGAACCTAAATGTCAATTCTGGCTTTCAGAAGCGAATTGTAATACAGGCGGTTCGGCGAAATCCGTTCATAATGCCCTGCGCCGCTTACGTTGCGGGCTGTAACACGTTATGCGCAGCGTGCATACAACCCGGCCCCGAACAACCAAACATGTATTTGTCTTGTTTTTTATGGTATGCTTGGACGGAGGTGAACGCAATGCAAATCCAGCGCCTGTTCGACATCGTATATCTGCTGATCGAGCGGAAAACCATGACCGCGAAGGAACTGGCGGCGCATTTTGAGGTGTCCGCCAGGACCATACTGCGGGATATCGACGCGCTGTGCGCCGCGGGCATCCCGCTGTATACGGCGCGCGGCAGGGGCGGCGGCATCGCGCTGTCGGACGGCTATGTGCTGAGCAAAGCGCTCTTTTCGCAAACCGAACAGGCGGGAATCCTGGCCGCGATGCAGCAGCTTTCCGCCGCGCAGTACCCGGAGATCCAACCCGCACTCCAGAAGCTCAAGGGGATATTTTTAAAACAGCCCGCCGACTGGCTGGAGGTGGATTTCACCCACTGGGGCAGCGGCCCGGCGGACAAGGAAAAGCTGACCTGCATCCAGGCCGCGCTGCCCCGGCAGCTTGCCATCCGCTTCCGGTATTCCAATACGCGCGGCGAAACCGCCGAGCGCCTGGTGTATCCGCTGAAGCTCTCGTTCAAATCCATGGCATGGTATGTAAGCGCATATTGCACAACGCGGCAGGACTACCGCGTTTTCAAGCTGAGCCGCATCCAAAACGTTACCGTGACGGACATCTCCTTTGCCGGCCTGCCGCTTGCCGCGCCCCCGCTTACGATCGGCGAAGGGGATGCGCCGCTTACCGAACTTACGCTGCTGCTGCACCCGCGCCAGGCGCACCGCGTGTACGACGAGTTTGATTCGCAGCAGATTATCCGGCAGGACGACGGGTTTTTCCGCGTGCAGGCCGCGCTTCCAAACGCCGAATGGCTGTACCATTATCTGCTCACCTTCGGGGCCGACCTGGAGGTGCTTGCGCCGCCGGGCGTGCGGGCGGAACTATCCGCAATCGCGGAGGCGGTGCTTGCGAAATATAAATAATATGACATAGTGGTGTCTTGTTTCATGTGGTATCTTCGGTGTATCCCGAAAGAAACGAGGCATGCCCGATGACCGCATTCGATTTTAAGAAGGAACGAAAAGACCTGTACCAGCCCTCTGCCGCGCCTGCGATCGTGGACGTGCCGGAAATGCTGTTCCTGATGGCGGACGGCAAAGGAAACCCCAACGGCGGGGCGGAGTTCCAGGCGGCGATGGAAGCGCTGTACGCCCTTGCGTACGCCATCCGCATGAACAAAGCTGAAACCGGCTATGTGGAAACGGTGGTGCCGCCCTCGGAAGGGTTCTGGGATTTTGCCGATCCCGGCCGGTACAAGGAAACCGGCGTGCTGCCGCCCAAGGACGAGTATGTGTGGACCATGGTCCTGCGCCAGCCGGAGTTCGTAACGCAGGAAGTGCTGCGGCGCGCCAAGGCGGCGCTGCAGAAACGCAAGCCGCAGATAAACCCGGACCGGGTCCGGCTGGAGCGGTACCGGGAAGGGTTGTGCGTCCAGGCGCTGCACATCGGCCCCTACGACGCCGAACCCGCCACGGTGCAGATCATGGAGCGCTATCAGGAGCAGCGGGGGTTCCGGCTTGATCACGCAGGCGGGCGCAGGCATCATGAAATCTACCTGAGCAATCCCGCGAAAACCGCGCCGGAGAAAATGAAAACCATCCTGCGGCTGCCGGTGAAGCGGAAATAGGAAGCGGAGAAGAAACGATGCGAACACCACAGGAACGGGCGGCGCTCATCGCCCCCTGCGGCATGGACTGCGCCTTATGCTGGGCATACCAGGCGCAGCGGCATGATTTGAAGAAACAGGGCGTCAACCGGAAATACTGCCCGGGCTGTATCCCGCGCGGCGAGCATTGCCGCCATATGAGAGACGCCTGTGAAACCATCGGAAACGGCCGGGTGCGCTTTTGCTTCGAATGCGGGAAATTCCCCTGCGACCGCCTGAAGAGGCTGGATGCGCGGTACCGCACCAAGTACCACATGAGCATGATCGAAAACCTGCAAAGCATCCAAAGCCAGGGGATGGACGCGTTTCTCCGCGATCAGCAAGCCCGGTGGACGTGCAAAACGTGCGGCGAGGATCTGCTGTGCTGCCACTGCGGCCTATGCCTCTCGTGCGAGCTTGCGATTCTTCTTTCAAATCGCAAATACCGCTGGGGCGAGCGGGAACTGCCCATCGAATAAAGGGGGATTGCCGATGTGCGGCCCAACCCAAACACGAACAGAAAACGAGTACAGCTTGCATACCTTGCATAGAACCGGGGAGGTTCGCCATGCGCTATGAGCCCGATTTAGCGCGCCTGCCGCTGCCCGAATACCGGGAACTGCTGCGCGGGCAAACCCCGCTGCCATCCCGCCGGGCGCTTTGGGAAGGGCTGGACGATTTGTTTGCGCGGATCGAAGCCCTGGGCATCCCCACGGTCGCCGCGCTTTTGCGCGCGCTTTCCACCCCGCAGAAGATCGAAGCCTTCGCCGCCCGAAGCGGAGTGGACGCCGGGATTTTGCAGCTTCTCAAACGGGAAGCGGGCGCGCTTGCGATAAAGCCCGTCGCCCTGTGCGCCTTCCCCGGCACAGACCCGGCGCTTCTCGCCGCGCTGGCGGCGCAGGGCGTAAAAACCTCCAAAGAGTATTTTGAAAGCGCTGTGGATCCGCATTCCGATTTATACGCGCTGTGCGATCTGGCGCGCATCAACGGCATAGGCCCCAACGCCGCGCGGATGTTTCTGGACGCGGGTTACCGCTCGGCGGCGGACATCGCCGCGGCGGACGCCCAAGGGTTGCTCCGGCGCATCGCGGCGGATAACGCCGCGCACCGGTATTACCGGGGTACGCTGGGGATCAAGGATATGCAGTTTTGCATCGATATGGCGCGGCTCTTGCTCAAATTATGCCAATAAGCCCGGAAACGAAGTAAAGGCCGCCCCTACGGGCGGCCTTCCCTGCCGAATGCGGTTTGGTTACGCTTCGGGCTTTTCGGGTTCGGGTTCGCTTTTTTCATCGGCTTGCGCGGAGAACTTTTCAAAGGCGCTCTTGCCTTCGTTTTCCCACCACTCGTCGTAATGCTTCCAGCTTTCGAAACCTTTACCGCAGCCCTTGTGGGCGTTCCATTCCTTGTTCCATTCCGCGTCCCACTCTTTTTTCCATTCCGACTTGCAGCCGCCTTTTTTCGAGGATTTCCCGGAGTCGCCGTGCGAGCTGAAGCCGCCGAACAGGATTTTCGCTAGAACGAACAGCCCCACGCCCTGCCAGAACGTGATGGTCGGCAGGCCGAAGATCATGGGCATCAGCCAGTTCCAAAGCCATACGATCACCCAGCCGAACAGAAGCCCGAAGAAGAATGCGCCGATGATGCCCAGCACCACGTACAGGAAAATTTTGAATTGCTGGGGCACTTGCTGCCAGCTTTCCTTGAATGTCATGGGTTTTGCCTCCTGAATATTAATTCCAATTTTTTGTTAATCGTTGAGCATTTCCCGCAAAGCTTTGATCGCTCTGGCTTTGCGCGAAAGGAGTGTGCCCACCGGCTCGTGCCAGGCCTGGGACAGTTCCCGGAAACTGCGGCCGTGGAGCTCGGTGGCGATCAGTACGGCGCGCTGCCTGGCGTCCAGCCGGTCGACGGCGGCGGTCAGCCTGCGCAGCAGTTCCTTGCGTTCCACACGGGCGACAACGTCCTGCGTATCGTCGGGCAGGAAGGCCTTCAGAGAAAACGCTTCGTCCTCGTCGGCAAACCCGTCCAGGGATACCGTTCTGCTGCTCTCCCGCTGGTGGTCGGCAATGCGGTTCTTCACGGCGCGGTAGGCATAGGCTGCGATGTTTTCCACGGGGCCGCCGTAGTCCGTTCGCCCGGCGAGGTTTAACATCACCTCGCGTACGATGTCCTCGGCGTCCATGTCGCTGATGCGGCGCACCCTTGCGTGCACATAGCGTTTCAGCCTGTCGCCCTCCTGCGCGAAGAAATCGAACAGCCGGCTTCGTTCGTCCTTCCTCATGCGAGCACCCTCAATCCTTTCACACAGTATAGACGGGGACAAAGACCGTTTATTGCATCGTTTTCAAAATTTTCTTCATTCCTGTAAATTTTCCGC
>CAYRPW010000190.1:0-5193 GCA_964426145.1 uncultured Oscillospiraceae bacterium | reverse complement strand
CCTTTGCCCAAAGAGCTGTACGTAGGCGAGGACGAAGCGAGAACCGCAAAGCGCGTTGTGTGGGACAGGGTTTTCCGGGGAGGGAACAAGCGATGAGCAAAGCCTCCCGTTACCGGCGCGAACTGCGCGGCAAACCCGACCGAAAACTGGTATCGGTGATCATGCTGTTTTTCTTCAGCGCGTTTTTGCTGATCGCCTGCAAGGGCGAGCTGCACTGGCAGGCCTTCGTGCTGGCCGCGGTCGTACCCGCGCTGATCTACATTGCCACCATGTGGTTGCCGCGGTTCTTCCCGGCGGATAAGCTGCTGTTGTCGATCGCGAATTTTTTATGCGCGCTGGGCGTTTTGGTGCTGTACTCCACCGATCTGATCAAGGGCACGAACTACGGCATGCAGCAGGCCGTATACTACGGCGTGGGTATTTTGGTGATGCTGTGCTGCATTCTTTTGGTGCGCTATATCCGCTACTGGCGCGTGTTCATCTACGTGATCGCGGTTTGCGCGCTGGCGCTGATCGCCCTGCCGCTGGTGTTCGGCACGGAAGTATACGGGGCAACCAACTGGATCGTGGTCGGCGGCATCAGCCTGCAGCCCAGCGAAGTGGTGAAACTCGCGCTGCTGCTGGTACTTAGCTATTTTATGAGCCGGAGGCGCTTCTGGCCATGGCTTTTGTTTGCGGTGCTCTGCATGGGCGTGCTGATGTTCCAGCGCGACCTGGGCACGGCGCTGATTTACTATACCGTCACGGTGATGCTGTACTACGCCTCCACCGGTAACCTCTGGGTGACCGGTGCGGGGCTGTTGGGCGGCGTTGCCTCGGCGCTTTACGGCTACAAGGAGTTTGCGCACGTCAAGCGCAGGATTGCCGTGTGGCGCAATCCGTGGATGGATTTTGAAAACACGGGCTATCAGATCGTGCAGATTTTGATGGCGATCGCATCCGGCGGGCTGTTTGGCGTAGGGCTTGGCATGGGTGCGCCGACGATCATCCCCGTATACCAGACCGACGCCATTTTCGCCGTGATCTGCGAGCAGTTCGGCATCATCTTCGGCGTGCTGGTGCTTTTGATGTACGCCATTCTCATCCTGCGTGGCGTGGCCATCGCCCGGGATGCACGGCGCAGCTTCCACGGGCTTTTGGCCATGGGCGCAACCGCAATGCTCGGGCTGCAGACGTTCGTGATCATCGGCGGCGTATTAAAGCTCATTCCGCTGACGGGCGTTACGATGCCCTTCGTCAGTTCCGGCGGTACTTCGATGGTCAGCTGCCTGGGGCTGATCGGGCTTTTGCAGGGCGTGTCCACCGTCAACCAGGACGACCTGACCTACGATTACGAGGTCAGCCGCAGCCGGAGCGACGAAGAAACGCTTCCCTTTGCAGAGCAAACCCAGTGAGGAGAAATCCATGAAACCGCTGCACAACCGGTTCCGGTTACTTACGCTGTTTTTAATCGGCCTGCTGCTGCTGGCAGGCCTGTACGGCGTGTATTCGGTTACGGTGTACGGCAACCGCTGGTTTGCCTCCTCGCGCAATTTGCGCTACCGCGAGGCGAAAAACACCGTGATCGCGGGCGACATTCTGGACCGTAACGGCGTGGTGCTGGCAACGACCGCGGACGACGGAACCCGCACCTACCAGGCGGACGCGGAAGCGCGCGCGGCGGTGGTGCACCTGATCGGCGACCGCGACGGCAACGTGGCAAACGGCGTGGAATCCTTCCAGGCAAGCTATCTGCTGGGGTTTGAAACGACGCTGGCGGAGCGTGTGCTCTCCCTGATTCAGGGAGAACCCCGGCGCGGGGACGACGTAACTTTGACGGTAGACTCCAAGCTCTCCACCGTGATCGTGCGCGCGTTCAACACCTATGCCCGCACCAAGGACAAAAGCGGCGCGGCCGTGGTGATGAACTATAAAACCGGCGAGGTGATCGCGCTGGTCAGCGTTCCGGTATACGATCCCGTAAACATCACCGACGCCGTGAAGGAGGATACCCAGCATCCGTTCTGGAACCGCGCGGTGCAATCTGCCCTGCCGCCGGGCTCCACGTTCAAGATCATCACCACGGCCTCGGCGCTGGAAAACCTGGAAGGCATTCAGGAAAAGGTGTTTACCTGCACCGGGGCTACGCTGGTGGAGGGCGAGATCATCCGCGATTACGGCAACGCGCAGCACGGCGAGCTGAAGCTTTCCAAGGCGTTTCGCGTGAGCTGCAACAACACCTTCGCGCAGATCGCCCTGACGCTGGGCGACGCGGCGCTGCGGAAAACCGCCGAGAGCTTCGGTTTCAACGACAACTTCCTGTTCCGTGATCTGGTGGTGGAAAATTCCGTGTACCCCACGGAAAACCGCACGCTTTGGGAAATTGCCTGGACGGGCGACGGCCAGAGCCAGGTTGCCGCGACGCCGCTGCACATGTGCATGGTGGCCGCCGCGATTGCCAACGACGGTGTGATGATGGAGCCGCGGCTTTTATACAACGTAACGGGGCCTTCCGGGCTGGTGCGCCTGCGCCTGACGCCCAAGGTGTATAAGCGCGCCGTGAGCGCGGAGGTGGCCGCGGTCATTCAAGGATTCATGGTGGATGCCGTGGCACGCGGCACAGGCACCGCCGCCCAGGTGGAGGGGCTTACGATTGCCGGTAAAACCGGCAGCGCCGAAAGCTCGCTGGACGGGGTGGACGTAACCCACGCCTGGTTTACCGGTTATATCGAGGACGAGCGCTACCCCTACGCGGTCTGCGTGTTCGTGGAAGAGGGCCAAAGCGGCGGCGGCGCGGCCGCGCCGATTGCGCAGGCGATTTTCCGGTATATTCAGCTGCATACCCAATTTCAATAACCGTCAAGGAGCATCGCATGTGGAATGACTTCGTATTCTCGGTCAACACCGTAATCCCCATCCTTTGCATCATCGCGGCGGGTTTCGGGGCGAAATCCCTGAAACTGATCAACGAAGAAGGCCTCAGGCAGGGAAACCGCTGGGTTTTCTATCTGTTTTTACCGCTGCTGCTGTTTTCCAACATCAAGGACTCGGCCATCGACAAGGCGGCGGACCCCACCACGCTTTTGTACGCGGCGGGCACGCTGATTGCCTGTTTTTTGCTGCTGTTCTGGCTGGTTCCGCGCGTGACCAAGGACCGTAACACCTACGGCGTGCTGATTCAGGGAATCGCGCGGGCGAACTACGCCATCTACGGAATCCCGCTGGTGACGATGATTTACCCTGGCGCCGATATTTCCATCGCGGCGATGATCGTGATTTTCGCGATCCCGATCTTTAACGTTTTTTCCACCGTCGCGCTGATGACGTACGGCGGTGTGAAAAAAAACGGTTGGGATATCGCCCGGGGCGTGCTGGTGAACCCGCTGATCCTGGGCACGCTGCTTGGGCTTTTATTCCTGCTGCTTGATCTGCACCTGCCCGCGGTGGTGGACGCTCCGGTTCGCATGCTGGGCGGCATTGCTTCGCCGTTCGCGTTGTTTTTGCTGGGCGCCGGGATTGATTTCTCCCGGGCGAAAGGTAACCGCAGACTGCTGGCAGGCTCCGTGGCGGCCAGGCTTGTGCTGGTTCCCCTGGTGTTCCTCACGGGCGCGGTGCTGATCGGCATCCGCGACGTGAACCTGGCGGCGCTGATTGCGCTGTACGGCTCCCCCACCGCCGTTTCCAGCTTCCCGATGGCCCAGCAGCTGGGCGGCGACGCGGATCTGGCGGCGCAGCAGGTGATCTTTACCACGGTCTTTTCCGGCGTTACGATCTTCATCTGGCTGTTCGTTTTAAAATCCATGGGTTTCCTGGCATCGTAGATTACGGGCTTGCGCAGCCCGCCTCCGGCGCGTATGATAGCCGGTGAGAACGTAGGCATTCGAAAGGCGGCAACACACATGACACGATCCCAACTTGAAGCACAAATCGGCAGCCGGCTGACCGCGCTGTACGGCAGCCGCGGCGGCATGAACGAAACCCAGCTCGCCCGCTACGCGCGCCTGCTGGAAACCCACGAAAAGACCTTCGGGGTGAAGGAAACCCTATGGTTTGCCAGCGCGCCGGGCCGTACCGAAATCTGCGGCAACCATACCGACCATAACCGCGGAAACGTACTGGCCGGCGCGGTGAACCTGGATACGCTGGCCGCCGTCAGCCCGTGCGCCGAGCCGGTGGTGACCGTCCACAGCGAAGGGCACGCGCCCATCACCGTGGATTTGCGCGAGCTTGCACCCGTGGAAGCGGAAAAGGGTTCGTCCCGTTCGCTGGTGCGCGGCATCGCTTACTGGCTGAAGGACCACGGCTATTCCGTGGGCGGTTTTCAGGCCGTAACCACCACCGGCGTTTTCTCCGGCAGCGGGTTGAGCTCGTCCGCGGCGTTTGAAGTGCTGATCTGCGCTATTTTCAGCGACCTGTATAACGGCGGCTCCATCGGCGCGGTGAAGCGCGCCCAATGCGCGCAGTACGCCGAGAACGTGTTTTTCGGCAAACCCAGCGGCCTGATGGACCAGATGGCCTCCAGCATGGGCGGCCTGACCGCGATTGATTTTGCGGCCGACGAGCCGGTGATTGACGCGATCCAGTACGATTTTGCCAAGAAGAGCTATGCCCTGGTCGTGGTGGCGACCGGCGGCAGCCACGACGATCTGACCCACTGCTACGCCGCCATTCCCCACGAGATGCGGGCCGTTGCCCAGGTGTTCGGCAAAACCGTGCTGCGCGAGGTGCCCGCCGAAACGTTCTTTGCGGGCATCCCCGCGGTTCGCAATGCTTTGCCCCCGGAGATCCGCGACCGCGCCGTGCTGCGCGCGCAGCATTTCTATACGGAAAACGAACGCGTGGCCCGCTGCGCGGATGCCCTGCGGCGGGATGACCTGCCCGCGTTTTTGCAGGGCATAATCGAATCCGGCCAAAGCAGCGCGATGTATTTGCAGAATACCTACGCCGCGCCCGACCGGCAGGAAATCCCGCTGGCGCTGATGATCGCCGAAAAGCTCCTCCGGGGCAAGGGCGCCTGGCGCATTCACGGCGGCGGCTTTGCCGGTACGACGCTCAACTTCGTGCCCCTTACCCTGCTTTCGGATTTCGTGCGGGAAATGGAAGCGGTGTTCGGCAGGAATGCCGCAACCCCGCTGGACATCCGCCCCGCCGGCCCGGCAGTTTTCCAAGTCAAGTAGGACCAGAAAAATGGAAACGGGAGGCGAAAGCCTCCCT
>CAYRPW010000189.1:0-5231 GCA_964426145.1 uncultured Oscillospiraceae bacterium | reverse complement strand
GCATAATAATCCGAGGTGAACACCCACGCGGTATCCACCGTTCCCGCGCGGGAAAGCATACGCTCGAAATCCTCAACGCGCCGCTTGATATCCTTGGAGATCTGAATGTAAGAGCGTTCTCCCCAGGCGAGGCCATGATCTTCCAGCGCCTTGCGGTGTCCCTGCAGCCGGTGGGCGTCCACGCCGAAGAGCTGGGGCTGATCGCCGACATAGGCAATGCTGCGGTGCCCCAGTTTGATCAAATGGCTTGCCATCAGATACCCGCCGTGAAAATCATCCAAACCGACGTTGTTATACGCCTCGCCTTCATCAAAATAACAATCCACGAACACCACCGGATGCTGCGATATTTTCATCAGCGCCCGGCATTGATCCGCCTGCAACCCCATGATGATCAAACCCTGGGTGTTCCAGGTCTGGGCGATGTGGTTGATCTCCTGCGCGTTCTGGGCGGCATAGAGCAGCGTGAAAAAGTTATGCGTCCGGATCTCGTTTTCCAGCGCGCCGATCAGCTCGCTGACGAACGGATCCTGCAGCGCCAGCTTTTCCTCACGGTTGGGGTAATTGGTGATGACGCCAATGATCTCCGAATCCCCCTTGGCCAGCATCCGCGCGCCCATATTGGGAATATAGTGGTATTCCTCCAGCTTTTCGCGGATGCACTGCGCCATTTCGGGCGACATCTTGTGCAGATGCCCGTGAATCACGTTGGACACCGTTGCGGTGCTCACGTTCAGGCTTTCCGCGATTTCTTTAATCGTGACCATACGCTACCCTCAATTTTTGTTTTCCATTCCATACGACCACCGCCATTATACCATAGGCGCGGCGAGATAACGAAACCGCGGTGATTGCCGCGGCGTTTACGCTATGAAGCTGTATTGCAAAGACGAAGCCCGAAAAGCCCAGGCGCCCGGACTTGCCCAGGGTATTGTATGCCGGGTATCGGCATTGCACCCGGTGAGCGCAAGCGGAAGCGCCGCGTTACCTTTCCCGCAGACCGGGAGGGTTACCGGCCGGCATATTCAGCGCGTGCCTTCGCAGCCGGATACAGAGGAACGCCATGCCGCAAAGCGACAGCGCCATCAGCAGGTAGAGAAGCCCGTTTGGAATGGTGGATTTATCCAGCGCGAATTCCACGGTGACGCATACCCCGACCGCTATTAAAATCCCGCCCGCAAACCCCAGAATACGCAAACGCTTCACGCCGGCTCTCACGGCCCGGGCAATGCGCACCGCCGCGACCGCAAGAATACAGGCCATGGCCGCAAGCTGCGAGGCTTTCACCAGGCCGAGCCGGAGAATATCGTCGGTACGCAGGCTTTCCAGCAGCACCTGCGTTACCCCGAGCCAGAGCAAAAAGGAAAGCGCCGCATCCAGCGGTTTTCGGTTAGGTTGAATCAGCGCGCGATAGGCGATCCACGCGATGCAAAGCGCGGCGATTCCCTCCCAGAGGAACACCGGCATCATCCAGTCTCCGTATCGGTTTTGCATCGCAAGCGGAAACCACTGAAGCGCAGGCACATCGACCGGCTGGCCGACGCCCTGCAGCGTAAAGTATTCCGCAAAGCGGGCAACCGCGAGCGCGAGCGCGGCGCCGGGGGCGGCGGCGTCCATCAGGTCGGCGGCGCGCACACGCATCCGTTTGGCGCAAATAAACGCTGCCAGCAAACAACCGGGGATTACGCCGAACAGCGCAAACCCGCCGTCCCAAACCTTTACAATCTGCTGAAAGCCAAGTTCGTTGACCACCAGGCTCCAGCGCATGGCAACGAACAGCGCACGGCCGCCCAGCAGCCCAAGCGGGATAGCCCACAAGCCCAAACGAACCGCCGTATCGCGCGGCAGCCCGATACGCCGTGCGGCAAAGTGCAGCGCCAGGAACCCAAGCGCCGCCGCAAGCGCCACGATCATGCCGTACGCATAGACCGGCAAAGTGCCGAGCGTAAAAGCAATCGTCTGCTCCGTCATAATTCTCTGCTCCTAATTCGCGGGTATGGCCGTAGCGAAATAGAGAATATCGGACAGCTGGCGCATTTTCTCCGTGCTCAGCGAATTGATTTTCCGGTTGTTCAAGATTACGGTGGAGGAACTGCCGCCGTCGAGATTGTACGCGGTGATGCAATTTTTACCGTATACGTAATCCGCAAACTGCTCCAGCGTCAAACCCAGCGAACCTTCGTTCTCCGGGCCTTCCGTGGCGACGCACAGGTACGAAAGCGGCCCCGTTTGCGCAATGCAGATCCGCTGCGCAAGTTTATTGGGCGCCGCCTCATCCTTGATGAGTTCCTCGCAGCGAACGCCGTCGATCACCAGCGCCGGGCCGAAGCAGAAGGAGTTGACCACCGTATCCGCGTACGCGGCAACCGATTCCCGCGTGGCGTTTTGCACGATATGGAAATCGCCAAGTGTATCGATGATCAGAACGTCCATATCGCCGTAGAGCATATTGCGGTAGAGCTTCCCCTGCCGCACGAGATAGCCGCCGCTGTGGATGGAAAAAAAATCGCCGTTGACCGCCAGCACGGCATGATAGCGCTTGGCCATGGAATAGCCGTACTCCGTAGCCGAAGAGCCGTAATACGAAGCCATGCCGCTGCGAATCTGCGACGGGTCGGCCACTTGAATATACACCAGCATGATGTCCGTATCATAAGCACGGTCCATTTCCACGCGCACGGACAGGGATGCGTCCTGGTATCCGGCGCCGTCCGCCAGATAGGCGGCCGGGTCGGGCTGATAGCCCGGGGAATCGTCAATCGGAAGCGGCGCAGGCGCGGAAAGCGTAAGGGAGTCCGCAAACGCGCTTGGCAGAAGCGATGCGGAAGGCACCAGAACGGCAAGCGCCAGCACCAATAGCAGGAAAATGACAAGCCTGAACCAGCGTATCCACGTTCCCTGCTTCCCGGACGACCTGTGCATGCGATTGTCCTCCCGTTTGTTGCGGCAGCCCGCAGGATAAGGTGTTACGGTCATCCGTGTCTCGATGCGAAACGCCGATGATTTTCTATGGATTTGCGACGGGGCCGCGTCCGCCCGGCGCTTGCCGCGGTTGCCGGTAACGGATACGAAAACCCATTCGTCAATCCCCCACGGTTACCCACAGCACGGGCCGAAGCGTGCCGCTGGGGCGGTACACATCGCGGCTGCCGTAACCGCTTACGCGGCCGTCCTGGCGAACGCCGCACGCGTCAATCCGCCGCACACCGGCCGTACGCAGCCACCACCAGGTATTGCCGGTATCGGCGTTTATATAAGCGCCGCGCGCAACGGCATAGGCCGTAGGCTGCGCCTGGCGGTTCAGGTCAGTTGGAAAATAGCGGTAGGCCTCGTCAAAGCTCAGCAGAAAGAGATAGTCCTCTGTATCCAACCCGCCGTACGTGCCGTAGTCCGGGTTGTTTTCGTTGATCACCTGCGTAAGAAGGAGGGTTGCCTGTTCCTCGGCGGTAAACAGCTCGTCCATCATCTCACTGTTCATCCAGGCGCGCAGCGTGCATTTCTCCCACGTCATGGGCACGAAATCCGTGTTGTACGGGCGGGCGTCCAGGCAGTATTTGCTGATGAGAAACGCCTGCGTGCCGTTTGTTTCCAGCACGATCCATTCCACGGGTTCTTTTCCGTTGTCCAGGTTGTTGTCCTGCTCGTAATGGCCGAAAGTCACCGTGCCGCCAGCGGTATACGGGTTTGCCTCCGCCGCGCAAGCCGCCGATGTGAACAGCGTTATGCCCAGTATCAACGCAAAGAATTTCTTCATTCCGATTATCTCCCATCGTTCCAGCCTTGATCCCGTTCCGCCCTGGGCAGCCGGTTTGCGCATACCGAAACCGATCGTAACCGCGCAGGCCGTTTGCGTGTCTCTTCGCCTTGCAGCCCGCCGCGCCGCTTGTGTATCCGAGGCTTCCCTGATCCAAAATATTATAGAGCACGCTTTCCCGTTATGTAAAGCTACTTTTGTAAATTGCGCAGGGATAACCCGGGCTGGGAAAGAGAACAGTAAAAAACTATGCCGCCCGGGTGCGCCCGTTTTCTGTTACGTTCCATGCCGCGCAGCCGATGGACAGAAAATACGCGCGATGGTATAGTACTCTCATATAGCGATGAAGGGGGCATTCCCGTGAACCGAATCCGTATTCTGCGCGGAGATCAAACGCTGGCATCCTGCGCTGCCCAGGGTGAAGCGCTGCTGTATTACCATGGTACGTATGAACCAGGCGATCGCATTGAATGGGAAAGCGAATCCGCCCATGTGATTGCCGGAATTGACCACGCGCTGCGCCCCGCGCGGCTTTACCTGCCGGACAAGCGGTTCACGTTTTGCCTGCCCCTGGAGGGCGACCTCCCCGCCGGATATCCCCCGTATGCGTTTCAGGGGAAAGATCATCTGCTGACGCTTGCGGAGGATACCGGAAACGAGTACCGCAACCTGGCCGTCAACCCCGCCGACCAGCGCAACGAAAGCGGCGCTTATCCGCACGTATCCGCCAATGTGGAAACGCGCGACGAGAGCGTGTTCTTTGCCCGCAATACGGTGGATGGCCTGCATATCGCGGCCGGCCATGGCAAGTGGCCGTATTTGAGCTGGGGTATCGGCTGCCGCCCGGACGCCTGTATCCGGCTGGATTTCGGCCGGCCTGTGCGCATTGATACGATGACGCTGTATCTGCGCGCCGATTTTGAGAAGAGCGGGCACTGGGTGCGCGCAACCGTGCACCTGTCCGACGGGTTTGAAAAAACCTTTCCCCTGCTTGGGATCGACGGCCCGCAGCGTATACCGCTGGACGGCCTGCACACCGTGACCTGGATGGCTTTGGATACGCTTGAAAAGAATGACCCGGAGAAGCTCTACCCGTCCCTGCGCCAGTGGGAAGTCTTCGGCACCGACGCGGAGTAAGGCTTCGCCGCCGCGCACGGGAAACGGGAACTGCGTTTGACTGCATCACGCTGTTTGCTGGTACTGAGCCGTACATTCCGCAATCGCAGATTATCCATTGGAATACGAGGCCGCATCGCCGGTACCGCCGGTATTCCTATTTTTCTCAACGTACTGAGGTGTGACGGATGCTCATCAACGAAAACCACGGGGAGTTCATGCTTTGCTTTGATGCCGAGCCCGTTCGCGCGGACGATACCGCGCTTTTGTTCGAAGGTTCGCTTGTGCTGCTGCGCTGCGCGTCCGGGGCAAGCAGACTGCCGGTATGGAGCGAATGCGCCGATGCCTTTGCGGGCGTGCA
>CAYRPW010000188.1:0-5258 GCA_964426145.1 uncultured Oscillospiraceae bacterium | reverse complement strand
ATTTCGACGGGATGCTGGTGGCGATGATCATGCGCTACCAGCCCTTCGGCGTGATCATCATGAGCTTTTTCTTCGCGATTTTGACCATCGGCGGATCAGCGATGGAACTGTCGGCGGGGATCTCCAGCGAAGTGATTTTGATCGTGCAGGCCGTGATCATTTTCTGCATGGCGGCCGAGGGCGGAGTTCGCCAGTGGCTTCGCGCCCTGGCGGCGCGCAGAGAAATGCGGCGGACGCACGGGAAGGAGGCGGCCTGATGGGCGATATCTTTAACCTCCTGCTATTGCAAAACACCCTGCGCACCGCAACGCCAGTGGTACTGTGCGCGCTGGGCTGCCTGATGACCGAGCGCGCGGGCTTTATGAACATCGGCGTCGAGGGCATGATGCTGATGGGCGCGTTCTTCGCGGTTCTGGGCAGTTATCTGTACGGAAGCTGGCTCATGGGCCTCGTGTTCGTGCTGGTGCTGGGCGCGCTGCTAGGGCTGTTCTACTTTGGGATGACCATCAAGCTGAAAAGCGACGAGTTTGTTATCGGCGTTGCGCTCAACATTCTGGCAGGAGGCTTGACGGTATTCCTGCTTCGTACGCTTTTCGGCGTAAAAGGCTCGTTTTCCGGCTCCGGCATCGTGCCGCTGCCCACGCTTACGTTTCCATGGCTGGAAAACATCCCCGTGCTGGGTACGCTTTTAAGCGGCAATACGCTTTTGGTCTACGTAAGCTGGATTTTGGTGCTCCTGTGCTGGCTATTGCTATACAAAACCCCGCTGGGCTTTCATCTTCGCGCGGCCGGCGAAGCGCCCGAAGCCCTGCGCGCCGCCGGCGTGAACCCGAGCCGCATGAAGCTGCTTGCGTCGGTGCTGTGCGGCGTGCTGGCCACGCTGTCCGGCGCGCACCTGAGCCTTGGCTACCTTACGATGTTTTCCGAAAACATGAGCGCGTCGCGCGGGTTTGTGGCCGTTGCGTGCGTGATTTTCGGCGGCGGCAATCCCCCGCGCGTGTTTCTGGCAGCGCTGATGTTCGGCTTTATCGACGCGCTGGGGCTGAGATTGCAGCGCTATATCCCCTCCGATATCACCGCCTCCGCCCCCTATGTGGTCACCGTGGTGATGATGGTGGTCGTGGTGCTGTGGAAGCGAAGGAAAAAGCGGACGACACAAAAGGAGCGCTAGGGATTTCATCCCTAGTACCCTGATCAGGGGCAGTGCTCCTGAACCCCATAAAAAGCCGCGCTTTGCGCGGCTTTTTTGATGGGTCAAGGGCAACGCCCTTGTCAGGGTCTTAGGGGCGAAGCCCCTATCGTCTTACTCCGCCCGGAAGATCTGGATGGTGAGCACGCCTTCGCCGGTGGTTTCGGCAAGGATGCGGATGGCGAAGGGGTAATCGTTCTGGAATATGAAGTTCAGGTTATCGCTGCCCACGGCGGCGTCCTGGTGCATGGGCAGGTAGCGGGCGCAGGCGGGGCCGTGCGGGCGGCGGTAGAGCACGGTAATCCCCGGCAGCTGGCGTACGGCGTTATACAGGGTGGACGAGCTTTGGCACGTGCCGCCGCCGTAACCGGGCACGGCCTGGCCGTTGATGAGCACGGGCGCGGGGTAATAGCCGTTATCTTTTCGGTAGGGGCCAACCTGCTCGTTAAAGTTCAGCGTCTCGCCGGGTTCCAGGACGCGGGTCATGGACTGGCAGGAGCGGATGATGTTGAGCACGCGCCCGTCGTTTAATTCCACGCCGTTGTTATAGGCGAAAAACGAGGAAAACGCGGCGATGGGGGTTTCCGCACTCATGGGCGTATCGGTCGGCGCGACCACCGTAAGGCCGGTGAGAAGAGCGGCGTCGATATAACCGTAGCTGCGCCAGTAGAGCACCTTGGCAAACCCGTCGATAAAATCCAGGATCGCCACGCTGCTGCCCGCGCCGACTTCGATGGGGAAGCTTTCGCTATTCGTATCGGGCTCGACGTATACCTTGGCCACAGCGGTTGTGGTTGCGACGTAGCGCATCATCACCACGCCGTAGGGCGGGGTGTTCACGGGGTCAAGCACGGTGACGTTCTCGTCGATGCAGGTGCGCAGGATGAACCCGGCGACGCCGTCCTTTTCGGCCAGCACATAGGCTGGATACACCTGATAGATGGTCACAACCTCGCCTTTATTGGCAAACCCCAGCGCTTCGGAGTTCTGATCCTGATCGGCGCGGATGGTGGCGGTGGAACCGTTGGCGGTCAGGAATTTAATTTTCGTGGTGTACAGCGGCGTAAGCCCTTCGATGATCGGCGGCACGCGGTCGGCTTCGCCGACGATCTCCCCCATGCCGTCGTCGGGGACGTCGTCTTCGATCACAATCTCGTCCGCAAGCTGCGGCGCGGGCGTTTCCGCCGTTTGGGCAAGCGCGGGAAACGCGGTCAGCAAAAGCATTCCCGCCATACACAGCCCCAGCAACCGTTTGCCCAAGCGCGTTCCCCCCTTTCGTTCAGTATACCATAGTTCGAAACCCGGCGCATACGCGCCCGCAAAGATTTACGAAACCGGCAAAGGATGGTATAATAAGCCGATATTCGTAAAGGAGGTTCCTGCCATGCCGTTGGTCAATACACAGGAAATGTTCAAGAAAGCCTACGAGGGCGGGTATGCGATCGGCGCATTTAACGTAAATAATATGGAAATCGTACAGGGCATTACCGAGGCCGCGAAGCTGGAAAACGCGCCGGTGATCCTGCAGGTGAGCAAAGGCGCGCGCGCCTATGCCAAGCACGTGTACCTGATGAAGATGATCGAAGCCGCGCTTTTGGATACCGATCTGCCCATCGCGGTGCATCTGGACCACGGCCCCGATTTTGAAACCGCGAAAAGCTGCATCGACGGCGGCTTTACCAGCGTGATGATCGACGGCAGCCACCACTCGTTTGAAAAGAATATCGAGGAAACCCGCAAAGTGGTGGAATACGCGCACAGCCGCAGCCAGTACGTATCCGTGGAAGCGGAACTCGGTCGCCTGGCGGGCGTGGAGGACGACGTGAAGGTGTCCGCGGAAGACAGCTCCTACACCCACCCCGACGAAGTGGAAGAGTTCGTCAAGCGCACCGGGTGCGACAGCCTTGCCATCGCCATCGGCACCAGCCACGGCGCGTTCAAGTTCAAAGGCGAACCGAAGCTCCGTTTCGACATTCTGGAAGAAGTTGCCAAACGCCTGCCGGGCTTCCCCATCGTGCTGCACGGCGCAAGCAGCGTGGTGCCCGAGTACGTGGAGATGATCAACAAGTTCGGCGGCAGCATGCCCGGCGCGCAGGGCGTGCCCGAAAGCATGCTGCGCAAAGCCGCGTCCCTGGCCGTTTGCAAGATCAACATCGACTCCGACCTCCGCCTTGCCTTCACCGCCGAGGTGCGCAGGCATTTCGCCGAGCATCCCGGTCACTTTGATCCGCGCGAATACCTGCGGGACGCGCGCGACGGCATCCGCTCCATGGTGCGGCACAAGATCGTAAACGTGCTGGGCTGCAGCGGCAAAGCCTGAGCCCCGGAAGGAACGGCGCGATGAAAATAGCGGTCACCGGCGGCGCCGGTTTTATCGGCGCGAATTATGTATACTATCTGCTGGAAAATTACCCGCAGGACAGCGTGATATGCCTGGATAAGCTGACCTACGCGGGAAACCTCTCCACGCTCGCGCCCGTGATGGACAGCCCCCGGTTTCGCTTCTACAAAACCGATATCTGCGACCGCGAGGCCGTGTTCGAGCTGTTTGAAGCGGAAACGCCGGACGTGGTGGTGAACTTCGCCGCCGAAACGCACGTGGACCGTTCCATCGAGCAGCCCGGCGTGTTCCTGCAGACCAACATCCTGGGCACGCAGGCGCTGCTGGACGCTTGCCGCAAGTACGGCATCACGCGCTACCATCAGGTATCGACGGACGAGGTGTACGGCGATCTGCCGCTGGATCGCCCGGACCTGCTCTTCACCGAGGAGACGCCCATCCACACCTCCAGCCCCTACTCGGCTTCCAAGGCGGCGGCCGATTTGCTGGTCCTGGCCTACCACCGCACCTACGGGCTGCCGGTGAGTATTTCCCGCTGCTCCAACAACTACGGGCCCTATCAGTTCCCCGAGAAGATGATCCCGCTGATGGCCATCAACTGCCTGCACGACAAGCCCCTGCCCGTGTACGGCGAAGGGCTGAACGTGCGCGACTGGCTGTATGTGGAGGACCACTGCAAGGCGATCGACCTGATTATACGCAAAGGCCGCGCGGGCGAGGTGTATAACATCGGCGGGCATAACGAGCAGCGCAACATCGACGTGATCAGAACCATCTGCAAGGCACTTCAAAAGCCCGAAAGCCTGATCACCTACGTGGCCGACCGCAAAGGGCACGATCTGCGCTACGCGATCGACCCCTCCAAAATCCATGCGGAGCTTGGATGGCTGCCGGAAACGAAGTTCGCGGACGGCATCCAAAAAACCATCCGCTGGTACCGGGACAACGAAGCCTGGTGGCAGCCGATTGTCAGCGGCGAATACCAGCGCTATTACGAGCAGATGTACGGAAATCGTTAAGCTTAAACATTTCCATTGGGAAGGCGCTTGGCGCGGATGGATGCGCGGCGGTTTTGACAGACAGCGCGGTGACCCTGCGCGAAGCTTTGATGAGAAGCCAGGTCTCCAACAATCTGCCCACAAAGGCAGGCGGAGCGCGTGCCGCGTTCACGGACAGTGGAACGGAAATAAAAGCTGACGGAAAAATCCGTCAGTTTTTTGATGTACAGGCGCAGCCGGTTCCCGCGTTGAAAAGGACAGGCTTTTGAAGAAATGCCGCATATGCGCAATTACCGCCCGAAAAGCCGAATTCTGCGCACATGAGCGACTTCATACAATAGTGAACTGCGTGAATTCTTCGTCGGTAAACGATGAATAAAAACGCACAGGCTGGTGAATCCGATTTTCGTCAGGTTGGATTTGTAAATCCCGAAAGGAAGGGCGAAGCCCGACTAGCGCCCGAAATTGCCGAAGCCAACGAAGCGCGTAGCCCCGCCCAACATTTCGAAGGGCGGGGCCGCGATAGCAAGTCAGGCCATGTAAGCGAGCCGGGGTACAGCCTGCTCAAAAAGCGTAAGATGCTAGGAAGCAAAAACGGCAAGTGGCTGAGCTTACTTTTACGTAAGTGACGCCACTTGCCATTTGTAGCTGACAACGCAGATTGCGTTTTTTCAGCAGGCTGCTAGATGATTTCGATGACGCAGATCTCCGCGGCATCCCCCCGGCGGGG
>CAYRPW010000187.1:0-5287 GCA_964426145.1 uncultured Oscillospiraceae bacterium | reverse complement strand
CTCGATTCCACCCCCATGCGCCAGCGCGCGTCCGGCTTTCGAAGCGTGCTGGAAGGCGACGACCGGTTTACGATCCTCGAAAGCATTTCGGGCGATTTTCTGCGCTCCAAGGGCAAGGAATGCATGCAGGGCCTTTTGCAGCGCCATAACGATATCGACGTGCTGTATTCCCATAACGACGCCATGACCTTCGGCGCGATCGAAGCCATTGAGGAAGCCGGGCTGGAGCCGGGGAAAGATATCGTCATCATCACCGTGGACGGGGAGCAGGAGGCCATCGATCTGCTGCGCGCGGGCAAGATCAACTGCGTGGTGGAATGTACGCCGCTGATCGGCGATATCATCATGGAGCTTGCCAAAAAACTGGCGGCGGGCGAACCCATCCCGCGGGATACGTATTCCGTTGAGCGCTCCTTTACGGAGTTCGATGAAGATCTGGCGTCGCTTCCGCCAAGAGGATACTGAGCATGGTCGCGCTGTTTCACCGGGTGTTCGACCGCCTGCGCGTGGGCAACAGCCTGGCCAACCGCATCCAGTTCAGCTTTATCGTCATCATGGCGCTGATGCTCATCCCCGCGGTGTTCAGCATCGTGATGATGAACAGCTATGCCAACAGCTACCATCAGGCCATCCTCCAGGTGGACAGGGTCGCCTCCATCCGCCCGATGGTCAACTCCGATATCCCCGACGAGATGTGGAGCATCGTCGCCGGGCGAACCGAGTTTACCCAGGGCCGCCAGTACGAGCTATTGGACGAGGTGAACCGGACGATTGAAACGCTGACCAAAACCGCCACCGGCGGCGGCTCTGTGGAGCTGACCGTGGCGCGGCGCACCATGGATACGCTGAAGACCTATATCGACCGCATGGGCGAGCAGATTGCCGGGGGCGCGCTGGTATCGCAGAACGAAGCGCTTTTGGAAGAGGTGCGAAGCGTTGCGTCCCTCGTGGGCGACATGCTGCAAAAATACATCACCGTGGAAATCAGCGCCGCCACGCAAACCAGCCGCCTGCTGCAGCAGCGCCTGTCGCAGATCATGCTTTTAATCGGCGTTCTGCTGGCGCTGACGGTGGCGTTTGCCGTGCTTGCGCAGCGCTCATTGTCCCAGGCGGTCAGGAAGCCCATTGCGGACCTGGAAAGCATGGCGGCTTCCATTGCCATTGGCAACCTCCAGGCGCGTGTGGAAAACCCGCGCGTGACCGAGCTGCAGGGCCTCACCGAAAGCCTCAACATCATGGCAGGCAAGCTCCAGCGGCTGATTGACGAAAACCGGCGCGAACAGGAGAATTTGAAGCGCAGCGAGCTGCGCACCCTGCAGGCGCAGATCACCCCGCATTTTCTGTATAACACGCTGGACGCGATCGTGTGGCTGGCCGAGGCCGGGCGCACCGAAGAGGTGATCCACGTGACGCAGGCGATGTCCAATTTCTTCCGGATCTCGCTTTCGCAGGGGCGGGACTGGATTCCACTGGCCGACGAAGTCAAGCACCTGCAGGGGTATCTGACCATCCAGAAGATCCGCTACCGCGACATCCTGGATTACGAGATCGACATTCCCCAGGAGCTCTACCATAAGGAAATCCTGAAACTGCTCATCCAGCCGCTGGTGGAAAACGCCATTTATCACGGCATCAAGCACCGCCGGGGCAAAGGCTGGGTCCGGATCATCGGGCGGGAAGAGGACGGGCGGATGGAGCTGTCCGTAACCGACAACGGAGCCGGCATGTCGCCCGAACGATTAAAGCAGGTGCGCGACAGCCTGGAGTCCGACACGGCGGACCCGACGGAGCGTCCGTTCTTCGGGCTGATCAACGTCAACAAACGCATTCAGCTTTACTATAACCAGCAAAAGGGCCTGCAGATCGACTCCAACGAGAACGGCACGACGGTCCGGCTGAGCGTACCTTTTGGGAGGAACGGCAATGTACAAGGTATTTCTGGCTGACGACGAGATCGTCGTACGCGAAGGCATCCGCAACAACTTCCCATGGGACGAAACGGATTTTTCCCTGGTGGGGGAGGCGTCGGACGGCGAAATGGCGCTTTCGATGCTCCAGGACATCAAACCCGATATTCTGATCACCGACATCCGCATGCCGTTTATGGACGGGCTTGCGCTTTGCCGCGCTCTGAGCGCCACGATGCCGTGGATGTACATCATCATCATATCCGGGTACGACGATTTCGCCTACGCCAAGGAAGCGATCTCCATCGGCGTGAAGGAGTACCTGTTAAAGCCCGTAAGCTCCCAGGAACTGCGCAAGGTGCTTGCGCGCATGGCCGACGGGATCCGCGCCGAGAAGCAGCAGCAGGCAAACCTGCGCCTCTACCGCGACCAGCTGGCGTCCTCCACTGAGCTCTTAAAACAGAAACTGCTGAGCGATCTCATTTCCGGCGTGCCCGAAAGCGAGATCATCCGGCGCGCGCGGGCGCTGCACACGGGGCTGACGGCCAAGCGTTACCTGGTGATGGTGATTGACCCCGGCAAGGTTGCGGCGCAGATGGAAGACCTCCGGTCCGCGGAAAGCGTCATCCTGCGCCTGGCCAACAACAGCGGCGGCGCCGCGTTCATGTGCCAGCTCCAGGGGCGTTTCGTGCTTTTGATCATGGGCGACGACGATGCCGACGTAGAGGAGCGTACCTATGGGCTTGCGCAGTCCGTGAAATATGATATCGAGCGCAATACGGCTCTGAAACCCATGGTGACCATCGGAACGACGGTGAACTTCCTCTATAAGGTGCCCGAGTCCTACCGCGAGGCTTGCACGCTGCTTTCCACCATGGTGGAGCTGGAAAAGGGGAACCAGGACCGGCGCATTCTGGGCGTGCTGGATATCGCGCCCGCGGAAAGCCTGTCGCTGATGGACGTCAAGATGCCCAAAATGTATGAGCGTCTCCGCCATGCCAACCGTGCGGATATCGACGGGATCCTCGATGAGTATTTCGGGGAGATCGGCGAATCCGCGGTGAAGAGCAAGCTGTTCATCAACTACCTGTTTGTGGATATCGTGCTGGTTGCGTCGCGCATCGTGCGCGACTGCGGAGGCGTGCCCCAGGACGTCATCCCCGCGGCGTTCCAGCCGGAAGGGAAAACAGCCGTTACCGTGGGGGTGGACGATACCCTGGAGCTTGCCAAAGAGGTGATCGGCAAAGCCCTGGAATTCCGCGACGAACAGGGTTCCGAACGCTACGGCGTGCTGATCCGGAAGGCCAAGGCGTATATCGGCGAACATTACGCAAACCCGGAGTTAACCCTCCGCCAGGTTGCCAACGAAGTGGCGCTGTCCAACAACCATTTCTGCACCATTTTCTCGCAGGAGACCGGCGTAACGTTTACCGAGTACATCACCATGCTGCGCATTGAGAAGGCCAAGGAGCTGCTACGCGACCAGCAGATGCGCACCTCCGACGTGGCCGCGAGCATCGGCTACAACGATCCGCATTATTTCAGCTATCTGTTCAAAAAGTATATGGATATGTCGCCCCGGGATTACCGCAAGCAAAGCGCTTCGTAATATCATCCCGTTGCCGCGGAAAATTTCACACCTTTCCAAAACCGCCATCCGGCGCTATCCAAAACTTCATAAAATACTCAACCAAGTTATGAAAGGCGTGTATTTTTCCTGCGTCTTGCAAATTATACAATGGTGCCACTATGAGGGGACAACGGCAATCATCCCCAATTGAAAAAAGGAGGCACTTCCATGAAAAAACTTCTTTCTCTTGTGATGGTGCTGGCTATGGCCGTCGCTATGGTCGCATCGGCATCCGCTGACGTCATCACCGTCGGCTACGCGCAGGTCGGCCACGAAAGCGACTGGCGCAACGCCAACACCGAAGACTTCAAATCCGTATTCTCCGCCGAGAACGGCTTTGAACTGTCTTTCGTCGATGCGGACAACGATCACGTCGTCCAGCTTGAGGCTGTGCGCAGCTTCATCGAGCAGGACCTTGATTACATCTGCATCGCCCCCATCCAGAGCGCCGGCTGGGACACCGTGCTTGCCGAAGCGCAGGCCGCCGGCATCCCCGTGCTGATCGTGGACCGCAGCGTTGACGCGCCCGCCGATCTGTACACCACCGCCATCGGCACCGACATGGTGGCTGAAGGCCAGACCGCCGGCAAATGGCTTGCCGAATACCTGAACGGCGCCGCCGCAAACATCCTCGTGCTCGAGGGCAGCGTCGGCTCCAGCGCGGCAATCGGCCGCACCAACGGCTTCAACGAGATCATGGCCGAGCATCCCGAATGGACGCTCATCGACAGCCAGAGCGGCGACTTCACCCAGGCTGGCGGCCAGCAGGTCATGGAAAGCTTCATCAAGTCCTATGAAGGCCAGTTCAACGTCATCGTGGCCCAGAACGACAACATGGCCTACGGCGCGATGGATGCCATGGATGCCGCCGGCATCACCTACGGCACCGACGGCGACGTGATCATCATCTCCTACGATGCCACGAACGCCGGCCTCCAGTACACGCTGGACGGCGACTTCCACTGCAACGTAGAATGCAACCCCCTGCAGGCTGGCTATGCCAAAGACGTTATCCTCAAGCTTGAAGCCGGCGAAACCGTGCCTGCCTTCACGCTCGTGGTTGACCAGGCGTTCGTAGCCCCGGGCATCACCTCCGCGCTTGCCACCACCATGACCCAGGAAGTGCTGGACGCCCGCGCCTACTAAGAGTTCGCAATCACCCCAGCTGTATTTGGTTTGTTGACCTTAGAGGAACATGGGAGAGGCTCAGGCTCCTCCCATGTTCTTCCTTATATGGAAGCATCCGGCGGCATGACGCCTATGCTTGCACAAAACAATATGCTATACTATCAGAAAACGAAAGAAGGGACGGCAATGGGCAGCGACGTCGTTCTGACGATGCGGGGAATCTGCATGACGTTTCCGGGCGTGAAAGCCTTGGAAGACGTTGATTTCACGCTGCGCAAAGGGGAAATCCATGCCCTGATGGGCGAAAACGGTGCGGGAAAATCCACGCTGATCAAATGTCTTACAGGCGTGTATGATTTTGACAGCGGTGAGATCCGCGTCGACGGCTTTGCCGAGCCCATCCGCAACCGCTCCACCCTGGAAGCGCAGGAGCGGGGCATCTCCACCGTGTACCAGGAGATCAACCTCTGCCCCAACCTGAGCGTTGCGGAGAACCTCTTCATCGGCCGCGAACCCATGACCAAAATCGGCACCATCGACCGCAAAACCATGCGCAAGCGGGCCGAAAAACTAATGCAGACCTTCGGCCTGGCGCTGGACGTGGAGGTCAACCTGGAGGAAT
>CAYRPW010000186.1:0-5298 GCA_964426145.1 uncultured Oscillospiraceae bacterium | reverse complement strand
AGAATTCCGGCCGTTTCGTGGGCGACAAGGTGTTCGAAGGCCTGAAGATCGGCGGAAGCCTCTTCGGGTTTGCGCCCACGCGCCGCAACGGCTGCCTTACCTATATCAAGCAGGCGTGGCTGGATAAAGTTGGCCTTGCCGCCCCCACCAACTACGAGGAATTCCTCGCGGTTTGCGACGCGTTCGTCAACCAGGATCCCGACGGCGACGGCGCTGCGGATACCTATGCGCTATCCGCCGCGGGCTTCATCGGCGCCGAAGCGCCGTTTATCAACTACCTGCCCGAGTTCTATCAGGACGCGTATCCCTTCTTCGTCCAGCAGGAAGACGGCACCTGGGTTGACGGTTTCACGCTGCCCTCCATGCAGGGCGCGCTGGAACGGCTGGCCGACGCGTATGCCAAGGGATATATCGATCCCACGACGCTGACCAACGGCACCAAGGACTGCCGCAACAAGTACTATGACGAAACCACCGGCTTGTTCACCTATTGGGCCGGCACCTGGGCGACCAACCTGAAAACCAACCTCGAGGCCAACGGCCATGACGGCACCCTGGTCGCCATTCCCCCGATCGCGGAAGTGGGCGCGTATTATGACCGCGTACCGCCGGTCTGGTGCATCACCACCGCGTGCGAGAACCCCGAAGGCGTATTCAAGTACTTCATCGACACCATGCTCGACGGCGGCGATATGCAGATGCTGTGGACCTACGGCGTGGAAGGCACGCACTGGAGCATGGCGGCCGAAACCATCCTGGAAAAAACCTATGAAGCCGGGCAGTTCCACATGCTGGAGAACCTGGAGAAAGCCGGTACCGCCTACACCAAGAACCATATCGATCCGATGCTCTCGCTTGCGAAGTTTGCGGAAGGGTACTATGACCCCATGGAAGACAGCGTGATGCCGGAAGCCAAGCTTTCTTCCCAGATCTTCAACGACAACTCCAAGCTGGCCACGATCGTGCCCACCACCGACGAGATGAGCATGTACAACGGCGATCTGACCACGCTTAAGAACGAGCTGGTGGCCAAGGTTGCCATGGGCGAAATGACCTATGCGGACGCCATGGCCAAGTTCGAGGCCGACGGCGGGCTTGCGTGGTCCGACGCCATCGTCGAATCGCTGAACGCGCTTGGAAACTGACCTGCTGCCTGTACCCGTTGTAAGTTAACGTTACCCGGAAGCGGAACGGTCGTCTCGGGTTTTCGGGGCGGCTGTTTCCCTTCCGGGGGGCAGGCATACCGTTGAGGAGGAAGCATGCTGAGCACGTCCGCATCCAGGCTGCCCGTGAGGAAAAAGTCGCTGACGGCCCGAATCAAGAAATACAAGTGGTTTTACTTGATGTTTCTGCCGGTTCTGGCATTCGTCATCGTGTTTTACTATACGCCGATGGTGGGAATCCGCTATGCGTTTACCAAGTATAACCTGATCCGGGACCCCATTTTCGTTGGACTGAAGAATTTCGAAAGGCTGTTCTCGCTGCCCAATTTCTGGTCGGCGTTCAACAATACCCTGAAGCTGAGCATCGTGAAGCTGCTGCTGAATACGGGCCTGGCGGTGGGGCTTTCCCTGCTGATGCACGAGATGGTCAGCCTGAAGCTGAAAAAGCTCACGCAGACCATTCTCTATCTGCCGCATTTCCTTTCCTGGGTGGTAGCGGCTTCGGTATTCCAAATGCTGCTATCGCCCACCACGGCCGGGCTTGTGAACCAGCTTTTGATCCGGTTCGGCATTGTGGATAAGGGCATCTATTTCCTGGGGCAATCCCAATGGTGGACCTCGTCGTACTATGTGATCAACATCTGGAAGGATACGGGCTGGGGCACGGTCATTTTCATGGCGGCGCTCAGTTCCATCGATCCGGGCATATACGAGGCCGCCTCCATCGACGGCGCGGGGCGCTGGCGCAAGATGCTGCACATCACCCTCCCCGCCCTGGCTGCGACGATTTTGACGGTGCTGATTTTGAACCTTGCGAAGGTGATGAACCTGTTTGAATCCGCGTTCGTGCTCCAGAACGACGCGGTGATGGATAAAGCGCAGGTGCTGCAGACCTATATTTATTACCAGACCTTTAACTCCGGCGGCATTCCCGATTACGGCTATACCACGGCCGTGGGCTTGTTTAAATCCATCGTGGGAATGGTTCTCGTATTGATCTGCAATTATGCCAGCAAAAAAGTACGCGGCCGCGGCATTGTATAGGAAAGGGGAGAAGGCGTATGAAAACCGTTTCCGCGGCCGCCCCGGTACGCCGCAAACAAAGCGGTTCCGGTAAGTTCAGCCTGTTTCGGCTGCTGAACGGCTTATTCTTCCTGGGGTTCTGTCTGTTAATCCTGCTGCCGCTGTGGAAGGTGCTGGTCGATTCCTTTGATCTGACCACGGGCTACGGCATGAAGCTGTTTCCCGAGAAATTCGGCATCGCGGGTTATACTTCGGTCTTTACCAACCAATCGCTGTACATTCCGCTGATCAACTCCGTACTCACCACCGTTGCCGGGACGGCCATCGGCCTTTTGCTGTCCACGCTGGGGGCGTACGTGCTGATTCAGGAAGATTTGCCCGGGCGCGGCCTGCTTGCGTTTTTCCTTCTGTTTACGATGATCTTCCAGGGCGGCATGATCCCCACCTATATCGTGCTGCGCAAGCTCGGCCTCACCAACACGCTGTGGTCGGTCATCCTGCTGCCTGCAATCAACGTATATAACCTCGTCCTGATGCGCAACTTCTTTGAAAGCATCCCCCAGAGCCTGTTCGAATCGGCCACGCTGGACGGCTGTTCGCCCATGCAAACGTTTCTGCGCATCGTGCTGCCGCTGTCCAAAGCCGCGCTTGCGGCCATCGGGCTGATGTTCGCGGTCGCCTACTGGAACGATTACACCAACTATAAACTGTATATCACCAAGGAATTGCTCTATAACTTCCAGATGAAGCTGCGCTCCATTATGATGGGTTCGGATCTGCCGCAGGCCAACAACGGCGCCGTGGAAAACACCGTGCAAAACGCCGCCGTGATCGTGGCGATCCTCCCGTTCATGATCCTCTACCCGGTTCTCCAGCGTTACTTCGTAACCGGCATCAACATGGGCGCGGTCAAGGAGTAAGGGTCCCGGCTGCCTGCAAAGGCAGCCGAACGGGACCGCAATAATCATCGTGCGGCTTTTCCGCCCGCCTGCGCGCGCGGAGGAGCCGCTTTTTATACAGGCCATGCCTTCGCTGCAGCGTTGTGCCCGGCGAAGCCCGAGGCGCAGCGAAACGGCTGCGGCGCCGATATTGCTTGACTCCTTGCGCCGCTTTGTATAAAATGACGAAAAAGCAACCAATTCGGAGGTGTGCATGGATCAATCCCATTTGGTTGCCAAACCGATCGTCGCTGCCCGCAAGCGGAAGCGCCTGGCGCCTTCCAAGATCAGCGGGCCGCTTGTTTTTTTAGGGCGGTATGTATCCTGGCCGTACCTGAAATATGCGCTTAAGTTCCAGAAAATCGAAATCCGCGATGCCGAAGAAATCGTGCAGGCATTGAGCGATTTTCAGCAGGGACGCACGCGTCTGATCATCGCGTTTCGGCATCCTTACGGGGATGAGCCGCAGCTCTTGTTCCACGTCTTCGAGCGCATGCTGCCGCGCTGCGCCAGAAAGCTTCATAAACCGCTCAAGGCGCAGCCGCGCATGCGTCCCGTGCACGATTACGCGGTCGCGCTCTGGGGCGACGCGGTGATCCGCTTCATCCTGCCGCGCGTGGGCGCGCTGCCGGTGTACCACACCAAGATCGATACCGAAAGCCTGAACGCCATCCGCGGCGTGATGCGAAACGGCAAAAGCCCGCTGGGCATCGCCTCCGAGGGCCAGATTTCCTATCATGCGGACACGCTGCCCAGAATAGAGCAGGGCACGATCCGCATGGGCCTGTGGTGCGCGCGCGACCTGGAAAAGGAAGGCCGCCCCGAGCAGGTTGTGGTGCTTCCGCTTTCCGTGCATTATCGGTATCCGATCAAGGAGATGCGGAAAATCCGGGCGGCGCTCGCGCGCATCGACGCGCTCTGCGGGCTCAATGCGCCGCAGGCGGGCGCATCCGAAAAAACACCCGAAAGCCTGCTGCCCCGGATCGAGCGGATTGAAGACCGGCTGCTTGAGATCACGGAGACGTATTACATCGAAACCTACGGCTACCGGCCCGGCGAACCGACGGTTTCCGGCGCTGCGAATGCCCAAACGCGCCACGAGCGGTGGGAAGCGCTGCTGCCGTTTGCGCTGACGGCTGCCGAGCGCATTCTGGGAATGGATCCCGGCAAAGACGATCCCATCCAGCGCATGTACCGCGTGCGGCAGACCGGGTGGGACCGCGTGTATCCCGAAAACCCGGCAGAAGGGCAATCGCCGGTGGAGGCCGCCCTGGCCGACCGCCGCGCGGGCGAGGCGTGGTATGCCATGCGGCACATGGAGCTGTTCGATTTAATGAGCTACGACGATCCCGCGTACCTGCGCGCCGATCGCTTACCCGGCCCGCTGTTCGACCGCGTTGTGGAAACGGTGACGACGCTGGAAGACCTCGCCTGCCGGCTGATGGGTGGCAACATCACCAACCGCCCCAACGCCATCCGCAAGAAAGCGGTGCTCGTGCCGGGCGAGGCGATCAACCTGACGCAGAGCCTTCCCCAATACCATGCGAACGCCAAACGCACGGTGCAGGCGCTTACCGACGAACTCACCGTGAAATTTTTAGATTGTATCAGGGAGGTTCGCAATGGAGAAAACTGAGGGTTCGGTCAAGGGGAGGCCAAGGCTTCCGCTTCGCGTGAAGCTGGGGTTCGGCATCGGGGATCTGGGCGGCAACCTGTTTTTCACCGCCATGGGCTTTTATACGCTCTATTATCTCACGGATGTCGTGGGCATCGCTTCGGCGCTCGCCGGTACGGCCATTTTGCTGGGCAAGTTCTGGGACGCGGTTACCGACCCGATGATGGGCTTTATCTCCGACCGCACCCGCTCCCGCTTTGGGCGCAGGCGGCCGTACTTTCTGTTCGGCGCGCTGCCGCTGCTTTTATCCTGCTGGTACTTCTTCTCCGCGCCCGATTTTGCCAATGCCCAAACCTGGGGTTTCCTGTGGGCAACGCTCGTGCTCTGCCTATTGAACACCGCGTACACGGTCGTCAACATTCCCTACGGTTCGCTGACGCCGGACCTTACCCGGGACTTTCAGGAGCGCACCACGCTCAACGGCTACCGCTTCAGCTTCGCGGTGATCGGCACCATTCTGGGCGCGGGCATCGTGCTGCCGCTCGTCAACCTCGTGGGC
>CAYRPW010000185.1:0-5301 GCA_964426145.1 uncultured Oscillospiraceae bacterium | reverse complement strand
TTGCCGCCGATGCTTACCACAATCGACGGCGGGCAGGAAAAACCGGAATCCGCATATTACTACCTCACCTGTCACCGGGAGGAGAATACGAAGGACGATCGTAACCTGGCGCAGATATTGCTTGCCATGGAATTGCTTCCGCACCCGACGTATTACCCCGTGCATCCGCGCAATCTGAACACGGTGATGCGCTTGCGTGAACAAATGAAACTGACGAAAGTGCATTTTCTAAAGCCGCTCGGGTATTTGGAATCTATCGCCATGCTTTCGCAGGCGCAGCGGATTGTGACCGATTCGGGCGGCGTGCAGCGCGAGGCATATTTTGCGAAAATCCCGTGTGTGACGGTGTTTGATTTCGTTGCCTGGCCGGAAACCATGCACGATTCCTGCAACCAGCTTGCGAAACCGGAGGCGGAGGATATCCTGCAGAAGCTGAAGGCGCAGCCGAAGTTTGATATGAACCAATCGCCGTTTGGAGACGGACACGCCTGTGAAAAAATCATGGCTGTCATAGAGCGGACGTTCGGGTTCCGATCGTCAGACACTTAACGACGTAGGGTTTCGGAACGATTGCCGATTAAAAAACGAGCCGCCTTTTCAGGCGGCTCGTCTGCGTTGAAGGGAACAGGGAAGATTTACTTGGCGATCAGATCATGGTACGTGGCAAAGAATTCGGCGGCAGCTGCTTCTACGGTTTTCTGACCGTAAGCAACTTCAAAGTTTACAGCCTGCCATGCGTCTACGACAGCCTGGTCATTGGGGGCGTTGGGATCCCTGACTTTGCTGTATGCGGACGTAATGTCGAACAGATGATACACTTCCTGGTCGATGGGGGTTGCAATCGCACTGATTGCGGCGCGTACTTCGGAGTTGCAGGGAATGCCGCGGTCGTTTCCAAGCACCAGGCCGACTTCGGGAGTGTTGACGAAGAAGTTAATGAAGGCGGCGGCAGCGTCTTTGTTCTCGGATGCGCTATTGATGCAGAAGAACTGGCTGGGAAGCATGGCACTGGCCATCGCATCGCGATCCGGCAGGCAAGTTACACCCAGCGTGTCAGGGGTGGCAGCCTGATACCCAACCGCCATGTTGGAATACAGGAAGATCATGGCAATTTCGCCGGTCACCAGCGCGGAAGTATCGGCGCTTGACTCATCATATTCGGCGGAGATTTCGCCAGGCGGGCAATAGCCGGCGTCGCGGAAATCCGCCCACATCTGCATCCAGCTTTTGATGGTCTCTTCGCTCATCGTACTTTCCGTGCCGTTCCACAGCGATTCGCCCAGACAGCCGGCATAATAGCTCAGATAGCTGGTCTCATATACGGAGGCATCGAAGATGGGGTATACGCCTTCGGGCAGCACGGCCTTGACTTCGGCCAGATAATCGCCCAGGGTTGCCCAGGTCAGGGTCTCGTCGGGAAGCGGTGCGCCGGCAGTTTCAAGCATGGTTTTGTTGAAAACCAGGCCGACCCGGTTTGCGCCAAGGCACATGCCGTATACTTCGCCGTCCACGGTGATATCGTCGATCATGGTCTGGTCAAAGTATTCGGTCTGGATAACGTTGCCAAGGTATGACGTGATGGGGGCCAGGAAACCGTTGGCTACGTAGTCGGGGAAGTTGCCGCCGAACTGGAGTACGTCGGGGGCGCCGCCGGCAGCCAGCTGGGTATCCAGCTGAGTCCAGTAGTCAGAGCTGTGCTCAAGGATCACGGTTACATTTGGGTATGCTTCCATGAACATTTCGGCAACCGCAGTGGTCTTTGCGATGCGGGAGTCTCCGCCCCAATACGTGACGCGGATCTCGCCAGAGATCGAGGTATCGCCTGCCAGTGCGAGCGCGGGCACTGCCAGGAGAACCGCCAGAAGGAGAGCGAACAGTTTCTTCATTTGAATTCCTCCATTTTCTTTATCGTTCTTGGGCGTTTCAGCCCTTGAGACCGGTGGTGGATATTCCCTGCACAAAGTGTTTCTGCATAGCGAAAAACAGAATGAAGCAAGGAATGATGGATAATACCGACATTGCTAACGACGCACCCCAGTTGGAAACGCTGTCGCTGGCAATGAAGCTTCGAAGCGCAATGGGAACGGTGTTTCGGGAAGAATCCAGGATATACAGCAATTGGCTGAAATAGTCGTCCCAGGTCCAAAGAAAACTGAACAATCCGGTGGTTACCAGCGCTGCGGAGGATAGCGGCATGATGATGCGAAGATAGATCCCCACTTTGCCGCACCCGTCGAGCGTCGCCGATTCGTCGAGATCTTTGGGGATGCCGCGCATGAACTGGACTAAAAGAAAGATGAAGAAGGCGTCAGTTGCGAATAATTTGGGCAAGGTCAGCGGCAGATACAGAAAATTCAGGTTCATCCCCGCCACATCGCGCATGTTGATCAACCCCATATTGTTAAACAGAATATAGCGCGGGATGACGATCACATGATAGGGGAGCATCAGCGTGATCAATACAATGGAGAACAGGAATCCGCGGAACTTGAAGCGGATACGCGCAAAGGCATAGGCGGCCATGGAACAGGAGATCAGGTTGAAAACGACCGTGACGAGCGATAGGTAGAGAGAATTTCCCATATAGTAGAGGAACGAATTGCTTAACGTACCTTGCGGCATGAACCCCGCCACGTAATTGTCCAGCGTCAGGTGCTTTGGAAAGAGTGCCGTAATATTGGAGAATATCTCTTCGTTCGGCGTGAAGGATTTCATGAAAAGCCAAATGATCGGGTAGAGCATCAATATCGCAAAGAAAATGATAACGAGATGAGCGATGGCCTTGCCGATGATTTTTTTGGAGTGTAAACGCATTATCATCACTCCCCACTTCCGTAATTGACCCAGGAACCCGAAGTTTTAAAAATCACGAACGTGGTCAAACCGATGATTACCAGCAAAACCCATGCCATGGCGGACGCATAACCCATTTCCTTGAACGCGGTCCAGCCGGTTTTATATAGATATAACGTGTAGAACTGCATGGACTTCGCCCCGACGCTGTTACCGCCCCCACCGATGACGTAGGCCTGCGTAAAGGCCTGAAACGCATTGATCGTCTGCATAATCAGGTTGAACAGGATAACGGGAGACAGGCTTGGCAGCGTGATGTAGAAGAAACGCTGCAAGGGCGTTGCGCCGTCAACCGCGGCGGCCTCGTAATGGTCCTGGGGAATTTGCTTCAAGCCGGCGAGGAAGATGATCATGGATGAGCCAAACTGCCAAACCGTTAAAATGATAAGCGTATAGATGGCAAGATTGGGATCGGTATACCACGTTTTCGCGGTGTGGCTGAGCCCCAGCAAATCGGCAACGGAGCCGATGATTTCTTCTATCGGGCCTTTCCTGTGAAAAAGCCTTCTCCATACCACCGAGATAGCGATGGAACCTCCCAGCAGCGTGGGGATGTAATAAATCGCGCGATAGAGGCTGATCAATCTGAGCTTCTGGTTCATTACCATGGCAATGACAAGCGCAAAGGCCAGCTTCAACGGTACGGACAGAATCACGTATTTAAGCGTGATCAGAAGCGACTCGATGTATTCCGGATCTCGCGCAAACATGCGAACATAGTTATCAATTCCGATAAAACTCAGTTTGGCCAGGCCGTCCGTAAGGCTGTAATTGGTGAATGACAGGTAAAGCGACATTCCCATCGGAAACAACGTAAACACGAGTAACCCGATCAGCCACGGGGTTAAAAACAAATATCCGGTTAGGTTTTCCCCGACCATGAGACGGTGCGGATGGCGTTTGTTTTGCATTCTGACTCCTTGGTTACTCGTTTTCTCGAACATCGAAGCAGGCGTAAACGTTTACACTATGTTGACCACAGGAAAAAGTAAACTGGTTTTACAGAAATGAAAGCACTTACCTTAATAATATTATACACACTGGAAAATTACATGTCAAGATGTGCCCGAGCACTTATTTTCGCTTGACCGAACCAACAGGTGGTAGTATCTTATAAATGCAGTATCAAAAACGGGGAATCGCACAGGAGTAATTTAATGGAAACGATTACAACGCATGTGCTCTTTCGTACGGAGAATCCATCCTTGCAGCGATTGTACGATTCGGCAGAGCGAAAGCTCAAGGAAAATGTGCGGTATTTTGCGGGCCGCCGCGTGCTGATCGAGGGCGGCGGATACCAGAAGATATGGCTGGAAACGCAGCCTATGGGCGGCGAGATGTACGCCAAGCGCGATATGGAAGTCGCGCTGAACAATCAGCTGTTGTTTATGGAATGCCAGCGGGCCGACGGACGGTTGCCCGGCAGCATTACGGAGGAGAACGGAAAATTACTGCCGCAGTTTAATAAAATCCAGGGTTTTTGCTTTCCCGCCCCTGCGTTGAACATGTATTATTGGATCGGAAGGGATCAGGAATACCTGCGTTTGTTGTATGATACATTGGAACGCTTCGATGCGTACTTGTGGAACGAGCGGGATTCGGACGGGGACGGATGTCTGGAATCCTGGTGCGTTTACGATACGGGCGAAGATCATGCCAAGCGGTATGCGGACGCTCCCTGCTGGTGGGAAGATCGAACGCCGCCGTCCGGATATTCGGTTGTCCCGATCAATTCTATGGATTTCATGAGCTATTCCTATTCGGCAAGAGAGACGCTGGCGAAAATCTCGTCGATCCTGCATAACGGAAGCGAGGCGGATTGGCGGCATAAAGCCAAACAGGTGTCGGATAAAATACGCGCCTACTTATGGAGCGAAACAAAAGGCGCGTGCTTTGACCGCAATAAGCGCGGCGAGCGGATGAACACGCTGCTCCATAACAATCTCAGGTGCATGTACTGGAATTCGTTCAGCCAAGATATGGCGGACCGGTTTGTACGGGAGCATTTGCTCAATCCCGAAGAATTCTGGACGCCGTTCCCGCTTCCCTCGGTGGCGGTCAACGATCCGCTCTATTCCAACGCATCCGACAACAACTGGAGCGGACAACCCCAAGGGCTTACCTGGCAGCGGGCGATACGCGCCCTGGAAAACTACGGCTACAATCATTTGGTGATGCAGCTTGGCCATATTTTAATCGCGGCATTGCGCGATGAGTGCATATTTCCGCAGCAATTCGATCCCTATACCGGAAAAAGGCAAGGCGATGTGGACGGCTACGGCCCTGTCATGCTCGCGGTATTGGAATATATTTCCCGTATGGTTGGCGTACACATGGAGGACGGTACGATCTGGTGGAGCGCCCTGGGTCATCTGGAAACCGTTTACACACAACGGTGGGGCGAAAACGAATACACGATGGTTTGCTCAGAAACATCGGCTGAAGCCC
>CAYRPW010000184.1:409-5302 GCA_964426145.1 uncultured Oscillospiraceae bacterium | reverse complement strand
GCCACCTCGACGGCCGACTCCATCACCACGGAAGACGACTATGTATTCCGCGCCTGCTTCAAAGACAGCTTCCAGGGCAAGATGTGCGCCGCGTTCGCCGCTGCCCAGGGCTGGACCAAAGCGGCTATCTTGTACGCGACCGGCGACGCGTATTCCTCCGGCCTGCGCGATGCGTTCATTGCCGCCGCTCCCGAATACGGCATTGAAATCGTAGCCGAACAGTCCACCTCCGACACCCAGGCCGTGGACTTCTCTTCGCAGATGGCCACCATCGCTGCGTCCGGCGCGGAAGTGCTGTTTGCCCCGTATTATTACGACTCCGTCGGCCCCAAGATCGTCCCGCAAGCCCGTGAAGCCGGGTTCGAAGGCGCCATCATCGGCGCGGACGGCTTCGACGGCACCCAGGACTACGCAGTCGGCGATCTGGCCAATTATCATGACGTATACTTCACCAACCACTATTCTCCCGAAGATCCTTCGGAGAAGGTGCAGAACTTCATCGCGGCGTATACCGCCGCGTATGATCCCGCCTCTTTGAACGCGCTGGCCGCCCTTGCGTATGACGCAATGTACATGGTTGCCCAGGCGATCGAGACCGCAGGCTCCACCGACCGCGCTGCGATCCGCGATGCAATGGCCGGCATGCACTTCGTCGGCGTCACCGGCGACATGACCCTGGACGAAGCCGGCACGCCCGCGAAATCCGTTGCCATCCTCACGTTCGCGGAGCAGGACGGCAAGCTGGTACAGAAATTCGTCACCTCGCAGCAATAATCTCCCGCACCCAAACAGTAAATGGTGTGCGAAAGCGCCGCAAGGCGCTTTCGCACACAGTAATGCACATATGAATCCCAGCCTTTCACGCTATTCAATTGCATCGTCTTTTGTCCGCACTCGTCGGTGTGAACATGATGCAGCTCCCGGCTGCACCTTGGTTTCCTCTCCCTGATTGCAAACCAAAATACTCGCAATCCGTTTGGCATGAACGATTGGAATTCGTATTAGAAGGGCTTGATCACTGATGACGGATTTTCTGCAGCAGGTCATCATCGGCTTACGGATCGGCAGCGTGTACGCGCTTATCGCGCTGGGCTATACCATGGTGTACGGCATCATCCGCATGATCAACTTCGCGCACGGTGAGTTTATCATGGTCGGCGGATACACGTTGTTTTTTACGATCCCCATTTTGATGGACCTGGGCCTTCCGGCCTGGCTGAGCGTGTTTGCGGCAATCGTCGTCTGCGCTCTGGTGGGCGTTTTGGCAGAGCTGCTTGCGTATAGGCCGGTTCGCAAAAAGGGAAACAGAATGACGGCGCTGATCACGGCGATCGGCGTCAGCATACTGCTGCAAAACCTTGCGCAGGCTATTCCTGCCATCGGCCCCAACCCCAAGGCAATCACACAGAACATATTCGAATCCGGCACGGTGGATCTGCTGGGCGTTACCACCAACCGTACCGCGATCCTCACAATTTTAATCGCAGCCTGCGTGATGATCGGGCTTCAGCTGTTCATTCACAGAACCAAGCTGGGCCGGGCCATGCGCGCCGTATCGGAAAATAAGGCCGCATCCACGCTCGTGGGTATCAACGTCAACCGTACGATCGTCGTTACCTTTGCCATCGGCGCCGGGCTTGCCGCCGTCGGCGCGCTGATGTACTGTGCGCAGTACCGTGCCGTGACCACCACCATGGGATCGCTGCTTGGCTTGAAGGCTTTCGTCGCGGCAGTGCTTGGCGGCATCGGGCTGATCCCCGGCGCAATGCTGGGCGGCATTCTCATCGGCCTGATCGAAGCGCTGATCACGGCCTATATCAGCTCCTCGCTTGCCAACGCGCTCGTGTTCGTGGTGCTGATCATCGTGCTGCTGGTGAAACCGGCGGGCGTTTTGGGCAAGAATGTGGGTGAAAAAGTATGACCGAATTACGAAAGAAAAGCCTGCGCGGCGTCCTGGTCAACCTATCGGTTGCCGCGCTTTTGATATTGCTGGTCTTCATCCTCTCCGTAACCCTGAGCGATAACGATTACCGGCGCAAGCTGGTGCCGATCCTCTGGCATTTGTGCATTTTCATCCTGCTTGGCACGTCGCTGAACCTGACCATGGGGTTTCTGGGGCAGCTGACGTTGGGACACATGGGCTTCATGGGCATCGGTGCGTATACGGCTGCGCTTTCCGCCCTGGCGCTGGAGCGCGCGGGCGTGTTCGCGGCCAACTCCGCACCGCCCCTGCAGCTGATTTTGGTCATGCTTGCCTGCTGCCTGTTCGGCGCGCTGCTTGCGGCGCTCTTCAGCCTCCTGATGGGCATTCCCGCGCTCAGGCTGCGCGGCGACTATCTGACGATCGTGACGCTCGGCTTCGGCCTGATCGTGGAAAACGTCATCGCCAACCTTCCGTTCGCGGGCGGCAACGGCCTGGCGGAAGGCACGGCAAGCTCCGCGCTCTATAAAAACGGCCTCGGCCTCAAATCCGCCCTCCAGGCGCAGTATGTCTATTTTCCCATCATTCTCACCATATTGTGCGTCGCGTTCATGTTCATGTTCATCACGTCCAAATATGGCCGCGCGATCAAATCCATCCGGGAAGATGAAATCGCGGCCAACGCATCCGGCGTAAACACGACGTTCTATAAAATTCTCACGTTCACCCTGTCCGCGTTTTTCGCGGGCCTTGCGGGCGGGCTATACGCCATCTGCACGTCCACGCTCACAACGGCTTCCTTCACGTTTGCCAGTTCCTCCATCTGGAACTCCACGTTCATCGTCGTGCTGGTGGTGCTGGGCGGCATGGGCTCGCTCACCGGCTCTATCGTCGCAGCGGTCGTGATGTATATGCTCAACTACGAAATTAAGAACGGCGCCTGGGTTGCGGCAATGCCGCAGTTCATTCAGGGCCTGTTCGCGTTCCCCATGCTGATTTACGCGCTGGTGCTGACGGCCGTCATCATGTTCAAACCCTTCGGTTTGATGGGCACGTACGAATTCTCATTGCGCAAACTCCTGTTTGGGAAAAGCGAGAAAGCAATCGGGGGTGAAGCGAAATGAGCGAGCGTGAACTGATCCTGAAAACGCAGAATCTGGGCATCGCGTTCGGCGGCCTGAAAGCCGTGAACGATTTTAACCTCGAAATTTATCAGGGGGAGCTCGTCGGTCTGATCGGGCCCAACGGCTCGGGCAAAACAACGGTGTTCAATATGCTCACGGGCGTGTACGTACCCACCGAGGGTGAAATCTTCCTGCGGGGCAAGCGCATCACGGGCATGAAAACCCACCGGATCGTCGCGCAGGGGGTTGCCCGCACGTTTCAGAACATCCGGCTGTTTTCGGAAATGTCCGTGATCGACAACGTGAAGATCGCCTTCACCAAAGATATCCGCTACAACCTGTTCGATACCATGTTTCGTACGCCCAAGTACTTCCAAAGCGAGCAGGAAGTGACCGATAAAGCCATGGAATGCCTGCGCATCGTACGCCTGGAGGATAAGGCGGCTTACCGGGCCAACAGCCTGCCCTACGGCCAGCAGCGCAAGCTGGAAATCGCGCGCGCGCTTGCGACCGATATGAAACTCCTCCTGCTGGACGAGCCGGCCGCCGGCATGAACCCCACGGAAACGTCGGAATTGCTCGAGTGCATCAACGACATCCGGAAAAAGTTCCGGATCGCCATCCTGCTGATCGAGCACGATATGAGCCTTGTCATGCGGATCTGCGAGCGCATCCAGGTCATCAACTTCGGCAATATCATCGCGCACGGGTATCCCAACGAGATCGCCCACAACCCCGACGTCATCGAGGCGTATCTCGGAGAGGAGGCTGTGGAGAATGCTTAAAATCGAGAATTTGACCGTTTCCTACGGCGCTATTCAGGCGCTGCGCGGCATATCGCTGGAAGTGAACCAGGGCGAGATCGTATCGCTGATCGGCGCAAACGGTGCGGGTAAAACCACCACGCTGCATGCCATTACGGGACTGATCCCCATCAAATCGGGCAAGGTGCTCTATCAGGATAAGGATCTGCGCAAAGTCAACGCAAGCGATATCGTGGTATTGGGCCTCGCGCACGTACCCGAAGGCCGCCAGGTGTTCACGCGCATGACCGTGATGGAAAACCTGCTGATGGGCGCGTATACCCGCAAAGACCGCGCGGAGATTGCCAATGACCTGAAAATGGTGTACAAGCACTTTCCGCGGCTGGAAGAACGCGCCAAACAGGTTGCGGGCACGCTGTCGGGCGGCGAACAGCAGATGCTGGCCATGGGCCGGGCCATGATGTCGTCTCCCAAGCTGATCGTGATGGACGAGCCGTCCATGGGCTTATCGCCGATCCTCGTCAAAGAGGTGTTCTCCATCATCCAGGAGATGCACAGCGAGGGGATCACCATTCTGCTGGTGGAACAGAACGCAAAAATGGCGCTGTCGGTGGCCGACCGCGCCTACGTGCTGGAAAACGGGGTCATCTCCATGTCCGGCACTGCGCACGCCCTGCTGGACGACGAGAAGGTACGCAGGGCCTATCTGGGCGCTTAAGGCTGTTGAAGCAATCGCAGCGCTGCCTCTTTGGCCGCCTTCATGGCGGTGGGGAGGGGCAGCGCTTTTAGCTGCGCGCAATCGGCAAGCAGCGCTCCGTGCTCCGCAAGGAATTGTTCGCCGGGAGGCTTGGAAAGCCGAAAGCGCAGGATGCGCATGTTCCATACGCGGTGGGTGAACACATGGCGGGCATCGCCCAAATCCTCTGTAAACGCCGCCTGCAAGCCGCGTTCCGCCCAATAGGCAAGCGCGTCCGCAGGCGCGGCCGCGTCTTCAATCAATCCGAACACATACAGGCCGTGCAGCAACCGTTCCCCGCGGCGAAACAGCAGAATTCGGTTTTGATACGTCATCAGGCATACCGCA
>CAYRPW010000184.1:0-399 GCA_964426145.1 uncultured Oscillospiraceae bacterium | reverse complement strand
AAATCCGCATCGCCGGCGGCGTTGGCGTCGCAAACGGCAAGCAGCGGGCAGGCCGCGCAGCGCGGCGTGCGGGGGATGCAGATCGTAGCGCCCAGTTCCATCAGCGCCTGATTAAACGAGGATGCTCCGTTCTGCGGAATGGCGTGCAGCAGCGTTTCCCGGATTCCGCGCAGCACGGACGGCCTGTCCACATTCTCCCGGATGCCGAATAAACGCGATACGACGCGCTTCACGTTGCCGTCGATCGCCGGTACCGCCTCGCCGAATGCGATGCTTGCCACCGCGCCCGCGGTGTATTCCCCGATACCCGGCAGCTTTTTAAGCTGTTCGCATGTCGGGGGAAACGCGGCGTTGTATTCGCGGGCAATCACATTTGCCGCCCTGTGCAGGTTGCGCGCG
>CAYRPW010000183.1:0-5311 GCA_964426145.1 uncultured Oscillospiraceae bacterium | reverse complement strand
GTGCTGTACGTTCCCCGGCACATCGGCGCGGCGGACAACGGCGATTACTGGCGCTACGCCGGGGTGATCGGCGTCAGCGGCACGGAAAGCTTCTCGGGCGACGAATACCCCTATACGTATAAGTTTTACGACCAGTGGCTGTGGCTGCCGTTTTCGGCGGATCAGCTTTCGCCGCTCAAACCGCAGCTGAGCAACGCCTACCCGGTGGCGGTCGTCCGTCTGGCGACCAACGTACTGGGCGATACCGCCGAAAACCCCTACCAGCTTTGGTATCTGTCGCTTGTCTGCATACCGCTGATTTTGTTCGCCGCGTATCAGCTGTTCCGCTTCGGGCTATTGGCGATGGGCAAGGGCGGCGTCGCGTTTCTGATCGCGGGCATCCTCATGCTTTCCGGCAGCGCGCACCTGGGCTATCTGCACAGCTTCTACGGCGAGGCGATGATGTACGTCTGGCTTTTGATGGCGCTGGGCACGGCATGCGGGGCGATCGTCGCCAAAAAAGGCAGCCTGTCCGGCAAAATCCTGTGCGCGGCCGCGGTGGTCAGCGCGCACATGATGCTCACCTCCAAGGGGCAAAGCGTGGTGGCGTTCCCCGTTTGGGCGGCGGTGCTGTTGCCCCTTGCCTGGCACCACTTCATGGGCGCGCCCGCGCCGGATACGGTTCGCGCGCGCAGGCCCCGCAAAAAGCTCAACGCCGCGCTGATGCTTGCGCTCACCGCGGCGATCGCGGTAAGCGGCGTTTCCTGCGTGAAGCTGTACCTGTGGAACAGCGACATCGTTTCCACCTACAACATCTACAACAGCCTCATCAACGGTCTGCTGCCGATTGTGGACGATCCGCTGGAGACGCTCGAGGAGCTGGATCTGGACCCGGTGTTCGCGCAGGACATCGGCCGCTCCGCCTTCGAGCCAAACCTCCAGGTGCCGCTGGGCTCCCCGGAATTGCAGGAGATGCTCTTTGACAAGCTCACCGTGATGGACATTCTCAAATACTATCTCATCCACCCCAAGTATCTGTACAAGGTGCTCCAGATTACGGCGGAACACGCGGCGGCCTACGACAGCAACCTGATTTTGGAGCATTACGCCGACGCGGCCAACGGCGAAGGCCTGTTCCGGGGCGCGCAGAAATTCGCGTTCTGGCAGGCCGTGCGCCCCTACGTCACGCCGCGCAGCTTTCTTTGGTACGCGGCGTTCTACGCCGCTTCGTTCGTCGCGTGCGGCGTATCGCTGGTGCGCAACCGGAAAAAACCGCGCAAGCGCCTGACGGCGATTTTGTTTCTGGGGCTGATGATCACGGGGCTTCTGCAGTTCCCGCTGCCGGTGATCGGCAACGGCCTGGCCGACGCCAGCAAGCAGCTGTACCTGTTCATGCTGTCGTACGACCTGACGCTGATTGCCCTTGGCGGCTGGATTTTCACCGCCGTCCGGGACCGCCGCGCCAAAGGCCGCCTCACCCCGCTCCGGCGGCGCGCAGCCGCCAGGGCGGCCGTGCTGCCCGGCGGCACGCCCTGAGCGTTCAGGCTTGCGCAAACGCGCAGAAAAACCCGCCTGCGCGGCCTTGATCCCTTGCCTGCCCGCGTGTTCCTGTGCTATACTGCACCCTGTAACGCGAAAACGTTTTTACGGTCAACCAGCTCACAAGGAGAGAGATTATGGCGAAAACATTCGGCGTCCTGACCAGCGGCGGAGACAGCCCCGGCATGAACGCCGCGGTTGTCAGCGTAGCGCGCTACGCTGAGCAGCGCGGCGTGGAGCTGATGGGCATCCGGCGCGGCTATAACGGCCTGCTTGGCAAAAGCGCGAACCCGCTGGACGATATCCGCAAGCTCCGTTCCGAAACGGTTCTTGATATTTTGGATCTGCGCGGCACGTATCTGCGCACGGCGCGCTGCCCGGAGTTTTTCCAGGAAGACGTGCTGGACCGCGTGGCCGACGAGCTCAAGCACAAGCACAAGATCGACGGCCTGGTCATCATCGGCGGCGACGGCAGCTATAAGGGCGCGCTGGATTTGTGCAAGCGCGGCATCCGCTGCGTGGGCATCCCCGGCACCATCGACAACGACCTGCCCTATACCGAGATGACGCTCGGCTACGATACCGCCGTCAACGTGTGCATGGACGCGGTGCGTTCCATCCGCGCCACCAGCCGCAGCCACGACCGTCCCCACGTGGTGGAGGTCATGGGCCGCCACTGCGGCGACATCGCCATGAAAACCGCCATGGCCACAGGCGCGGAAATGGTGATCGTGCCCGAAGTGAAATGGAATATCCGCGACGTGATCAAGCGGCTGAACGAGCAGATTGCAAACGGCAACCCCCGCGCCACCATCGTGATGGGCGAAAACGCGTGGGATAACATGGAAGCGTTTCCCTGGCGGGAGCTTTTGTGCGAAAACGGCGTCTGCACGCACGAGGACACGCCCTTTTCCACGCGGATGCTGGAAATGGTGCTGCGGTTTGCCTGCAAGGCAAGCGTCCGTTCCACGGTCATCGGCTACACGCAGCGCGGCGCCATCCCCACCGCTTACGATTCGGCCTTCGCCTTCGAAGCGGGCCTGATGGCCGTGGACCTGCTGCTGGACCAGCCCTTCGCCGACGGCGACGGCTATGCCATCGGCGTGCACGACGGCCGCGTGTTCCATACGTCGCTGCGCAGGGCGGCGCTCAAGGAAGACGTGCGGCCCTTCAACCGCAAGATGTACGACCTGATCAACAACCTGCCCTATCTGCCGCGGGAGGACGACCTGATTCTCGTGCCCGCATCCCGCAGCAACGCGCTCAAGTAACATGCGCTTCTGCCTGCTTCTCGCGGATGTGGACAATACCCTGTTTGATTTCCACAGCGCCGAGCGCGCGGCCTTCGCCGCCGTTTCGGCGCGTTTTGCGCTTCCCGGGGACAGCGCCTCCTTCGCCCTCTACCAGGAGATCAACAAGACCCTCTGGCAGATGCTGGACCGGGGCGAAACCAACTCCTTCCGCCTGCGGGTGGACCGGTTTTCCATGTTTTTGGACGCGCTGCGCCTGCCGACAGGGAACGCGAAGAAAATGAGCGATTATTATGTGCTGAAGCTGGGCGAGCAGTGCCTGCCCATGCCCGGCGCGCGGGCGTTCCTTAGGCGCGTGTCCGCCGCCATGCCCGTATGCCTGGTGACCAACGGCTTTGCCGACGTCCAGCGCCCGCGCGTCCGGGGCTCGACGCTTCAAAAGTATATTGACCGGATGTATATCTCCGAAGAATACCCGCACCCCAAGCCGCACCCGGAGATGCTGCTTCGGGCCATGAAGCGCTACCGCGTTGATGATCCAAAGCGCGTGGTGATGATCGGCGACAACGAGGATGCCGATATTCTGGCCGCCGTGAACGCGGGCACGCAAAGCGTTTTGTATACGCGCGGCCGCGCGCCCGGGGCCCCGTCCCGCGCCACGTTTACGGCCGATACGCTCGCCGCCGCCGCGGACTGGATTTTGCGCCCCTGACCGAACCCCCGGAGGAGGAATGCCGAATGGCGATCCTTGACGTCGGCTGCTGCGGCGCGTACTGCGCCACATGCCCGGCGTTTACGCAGAACGCCTGCCGCGGCTGCAAGCACGGCTATGCGACGGGCGAGCGCGACTTGGCCAGGGCCAAGTGCGCCATGAAGGTGTGCTGCCTTGGAAGACGCCTGCCCTCGTGCGCCGATTGCGCCGATTATGAAACCTGCGCCGCGCTCCGTTCGTTTTACCAAAAGCCCGGCTATAAATACCAGAAATACTGCCAGGCCACGGCGTTCATCCGCGCCCACGGGTATGACGCGTTTGTGCGGATTGCGGACGGGTGGAATAACGCGTACGGCCGCTTCCGCTAGCGCCGCCGGCGCGCCCAAGGTTGACATCCTCTCCCTAAATTGGGTACAATGAACGAAAAGTACCGGAAAGGTGGAACATACGATGTATCGTGAAGTGGTGGACGCCGCAAAGGATAAAATGCAGAAAACCATCCATGTCTTTCAATCCGAGCTTCGCGCCATTCGCGCAGGCCGCGCCAACCCGCAGCTTTTGGAGCGCGTCATGGTGGATTATTACGGCACGGCCACACCGCTGACGCAGATGGGCAACGTTTCCGCCCCCGAACCGCGGATGCTGCTGGTCAGCGTTTGGGATCAATCCGCCTTGACGCTGGTGGAAAAGGCCATCCAGAAGAGCGACCTGGGCATGAACCCGAGCAATGACGGCAAGGTGATCCGCCTGATTGTGCCGGAACTCACCGAGGAACGCCGCAAGGAGCTGACCAAGGTGGTCGCCAAAACCGCCGAGGAGGCGAAGGTGGCCATCCGCGCCATCCGCCGCGACGCGATGGACCACGTCAAGAAGCAGCAGAAGGACAGCGTCATTACCGAGGACGACTTGAAGATCGCCGAAAAGAAAATACAGGAAGCGACGGACGGGCACGTGAAAACCATCGACGAGCTTGCCGCCGCCAAAGACAAGGAAATCATGGAAGTTTGAAAAAGACGTTTGAACACCTGCTCGGCCTGGCTTTGAAGGACGCGCTGGCGATCCAGAAAAGTTCCGGCATTTTCGATGTGCGGGTTACGTTTACGTCCGCCCCCGCGCCGCTTTCCGCGCGCCCGGCGCAGCCGGTAGCCCACGATGCGGCAAGCGGCGCGCTGCTGCCCGTAACGGCCGCGCAAACTGCCGCGCCCCCGGACGCGGAGCCGCCGTACGACCCGCTGCTGGAACCGGAGCTCACCGACGGGATGCTGACCGAAGCCCGCGTCGTGGGCGTGCGCGACGACGGCAGACAGCTGCTCGTATCGCGGTTTCACGTTTCGCCTAAGGGCGAAACGCGAAACGGAGACGGAGACGAATGAGGAATTAGGAATGAGGCAACGCAGGTGAGCGTGTGCCCAGTGGGCACAGCCGCGAAGCGGCTAGCGAACTGGAGTTGGGAGCTTTGACAGAGTACGGCGACCGAACAAGGGAGCCGTACGACAATCAAAGCGAGTGGAGGAATGGCGGTGCGGTTGCTGCCGCAACCGAATGAATAGATTTCTTGTTACGCATTCTCGTTATTATCGAGATACTAGATACTATCAAACCACCGAAATCCATATTTCATATCATTAAAGATTGCGTAGCAATCTATCCGCCATTCCTAATTCCTAATTCCTAATTCCTAATTAATACCTAACAGGAGATGTGCACGTGGAAGAAAAAGCCAATCCTGTGCTGGACCTGAGCCGCCTTCCGCGTCATATCGGTATCATTATGGATGGCAACGGGCGCTGGGCGAAGCGCCATAAGCTGAAGGTGGCGCTGGGCCACCGCG
>CAYRPW010000182.1:0-5348 GCA_964426145.1 uncultured Oscillospiraceae bacterium | reverse complement strand
CTTTGGGCAAAGGTGAAAAAAGGCCTTTCCGCCGGCCGTGTGCAAAGCGTTGCCACCAAGCTTGTGGTACAGCGCGAGGAGGAGATCGAGCGCTTCATCCCCGAAGAGTTCTGGGATGTGACGGCCGATACCACCGTGCTCAACCATAAGGGGAAGGCGCACCGCTTGCAGGCGAAGCTGACCGGGCTGAACGGCAAAAAGGCGCTTATCCGCGATGAAAAAACGGCGTCAGCCGCCAAGTCATTGATTCTGCAATCAAAATTCGCGGTTTCAGAAGTCAACCACGCGGAGAAGCTGAAGTATCCGCAGCCGCCGTTTACCACGTCCAGCCTGCAGCAGGAGGCAAGCCGGAAACTGAATTACTCCACCGGCAAAACCATGCAGGTTGTGCAAACCCTGTACGAAGGCGTAGACGTTGGCCACGGCACGGTCGGCCTGGTTACGTATATCCGCACGGACAGCGTACGCGTATCCGACGAAGCTCTTACCGCAGTGCGCGATATGATCCGCAATACCTACGGCGCGGATTACTGCCCGCCCAAACCCAACGTATACAAGGGCCGCAAGGACGCGCAGGACGCGCACGAGGCTATCCGGCCCACCGATCTTGCACTGAACCCGGAGGCGGTGAAGAAAAGCCTGTCCCGCGACCAGTACAACTTATACAAGCTCATCTACACCCGTTTCGTGGCCTGCCAGATGAAGCCGGCCGTGTTTGAAACCGTAACGATCGATATTCACGGTGCGCCGGAAAACGACGGGAAACACAGTGCCGATCTGCGTTATTACGGCGAGCATATGACGTTTGCGGGGTATCGCGCGCTGTATACGGAAGGGTTGGACGACGAAGAACAAAAGGTGGAAACCTCCATTCCGGCGATTGAGGCGGGTAACACCGCTGCCGTGGAAAGCGTGGAAACCAAGCAGTGGTTCACCCAGCCGCCCTCGCGCTTTACCGAAGCCTCCCTTGTGCGGACACTGGAGGAAAAGGGGATCGGGCGCCCGAGCACGTATGCGCCTACGATCACAACCATTATCTCCCGCGGCTATGTGGCGCGGGAAAAGCGGCGCTTATACCCTACGGAGCTCGGCCGCATGGTCACCAGTATGATGCTGGAATACTTTGCGCCGATCGTGGATACGGAATTTACCGCCCAGATGGAAGACCGGCTGGACAGCGTGGAGGACGGGAAGGAAGACTGGCGGGTCATCCTGCGCGAGTTTTATCCGCCGTTTGAAAAGATGCTCGGCGTTGCCGGCGCGCAGATCGAGAAGGTGGAGGTCAAAGACGAGGTCAGCGATACTCCCTGCGATAAATGCGGCGCGATGATGGTGTTCAAAATGGGCCGGTTCGGGAAATTCCTGGCCTGCCCGAACTTTCCCGAGTGCCGCAATACCAAACCGATCGTTAACTACGTCAGCACACCGTGCCCCAAGTGCGGCGCGCGGCTGATGGAGAAGATTTCGAAGAAGAACCGGAAATTCTATGGCTGCGAGCGGTATCCCGATTGCGATTTTGTGAGCTGGGAGCTGCCGGCAAAGGAGAAATGCCCGGTTTGCGGGAGTTACATGACGGAGAAGCGCAACAAAAACGGCGAGCGTATCCTGCTGTGCGCCAATGAAAAATGCCGCCACAAAGAGAAAATGGCGGACGGGGAACAAGAATGAAAGCAAGCGTAATCGGCGGCGGTCTTGCAGGCTGTGAAGCGGCTTGGCAGCTTGCCAAACGCGGCGTACAGGTCACACTGTACGAAATGAAACCGGATCGCAAAACTCCCGCCCAAAGCCTTGACACGCTGGCGGAGCTCGTATGTTCCAACAGTCTCCGGTCGGACCGGTTGTCCAACGCCGTCGGCCTGCTCAAGGAAGAAATGCGTCGGCTGGACTCTATCATTATGCAGATCGCGGATGAAACCAAAGTACCGGCAGGCGGAGCGCTGGCGGTGGACCGGGAGCTTTTCTCCGCAGGCGTGGAAAAGGCAATCCGCAGGCACCCCAACATTTCGCTTGTCCGCAGCGAAGTGACCGCTATCCCGGACGAAGACGTGATCGTTGCCACCGGCCCGCTGACCGCAGATACGCTCAGCGAGGCGATAACAGGGCTGGAGGGCTTGTCAACCCTGCATTTCTACGATGCCGCCGCTCCGATCGTGACCCAGGAATCGCTGGATATGACGAAGATCTTCACCATGTCCCGGTACGGACGCGGCGACGATTATCTGAACTGTCCCATGAACAGGGAAGAGTATTCGGCGTTCGTTCGCGCCCTGCAGACGGCGGAGACCGCAGCCGTCAAAGGGTTTGAGGAACGGGCTGTATTCGAGGGCTGCATGCCGATCGAAAGCCTTGCCAAACGGGGCGATCAGGCCATCGCGTTCGGGCCGCTGAAACCCGTAGGGCTTGTGGATCCGCGCACAGGCGAACAACCCTATGCCGTGGTACAGCTGCGGCAGGAAAACGCGGCCGCATCATTGTATAATATGGTCGGGTTCCAAACGAGGCTTACGTTTCCGGAGCAGAAACGGGTATTTCGCATGATACCGGGTTTGGAAAACGCCGAATTTGAGCGTTTGGGCGTTATGCACCGCAATACGTTTCTCAGCAGCCCCGGCTTTCTGGACGATACATACCGCGTCATCAGCCGCCCGCGGCTTTATTTTGCGGGCCAGATCACCGGCGTGGAGGGATACGTGGAAAGCGCCGCCAGCGGTCTCATCGCCGGTCTCAGCATGGCGTACCGCCTGCGGGGCGCACAGCCGCCGCATTTTACCGGGCAAACGGCCATCGGCGCGCTGGGGCGGTATATTTCGTCCCCCAACAGGAATTTTCAACCCATGCACTGCGCGTTCGGGTTGATCGATCCGCTGCCGAGCGCGCCGGGCGAGAAAAAAATACGTGATAAACAACTGCGTTGCGAGGCAATCGCCGAACGCGCTTTAGCGGAGATCGATGCCGTACGGCGACAGATGGAACACGATCTCTGGCAATAGGCTGGAAACTGTGATAGGATCGACTGGGTTAGGAGTGAAAACGATGCAGGGAACAACCATATGTGCGGTACGGCGCGGCAATCAGGTAGCAATCGCCGGTGACGGGCAGGTCACCATGGGGGAACACACCATCTTTAAGTCTACCGCGAAAAAGGTGCGCAAGCTATACGACGGCAAGGTGGTCGCCGGTTTTGCCGGATCGGTTGCCGATTCGTTTGCGTTATGCGAACGGTTTGAAGAAAAACTCACGCAATGCGGCGGCAATTTGGAACGCGCGGCCGTGAACCTGGCGCAGGACTGGCGCAGCGACAAGATGATGCGGAAATTGGAATCCATGCTCATCGTCGCCGATAAGGAAGGCCTGCTGGTGTTGAGCGGCAACGGCGAAGTGATCGACCCCGACGACGGCGTGGCTGCCGTAGGCTCCGGCGGGAACTATGCGCTGGCTGCGGCGCGCGCGCTTGTGCAGAATACCGAGCTGACCGCCAGGGAGATCGCCGTCAAAGCGCTGGAGATCGCGGCGTCGATCTGCGTTTACACCAATCACAATATCAACGTCGAAACCATAGGGGAGTGATCGTATGAAGGAATTAACCCCTCGGGAAATCGTACGGGAGCTTGACCGGTATATTATCGGGCAGGACGAGGCAAAACGCGCGGTCGCGATCGCGCTTCGCAACCGCTACCGGCGCGCGCAGCTGCCCGACGAAATGCGCAACGAAATCAACCCGAAAAACATACTGATGATCGGGCCGACCGGCGTAGGTAAAACCGAAATCGCGCGCAGGTTGGCAAAGCTTGTGGACGCACCGTTTGTGAAAGTGGAAGCAACCAAATTCACGGAAGTCGGTTATGTGGGGCGCGATGTGGACAGCATTATCCGCGACCTGATGGAGAATGCCGTTCGTCTCGTGCGCGACGAATTCAAGAAAAGGGTGGAGATCCGCGCGCAGGTGCTTGCGGAAGACCGTCTGGTTACGCTTTTGGTCAATCCACCCAAGAAGAGCAGCGGCAATCCGTTTGAGGCGCTGCTGGGCGGGCGCAAGGAGCCGGAGGTACCGCCGGACGAACAGCAAAAGCTGATGGGCAAGCGCGAAGAAGTCCGCGACCAGCTGAAAAAAGGGCTGCTGGAGGATCGCGAAATAGAGATCGAAGTGGAAGAAAGCTCCCCGCAGCTCGAAGTGGGCGGCAATTCCATCAATATCGGCGATATGATGGGCGGCATGCTGCCCAAGAAAACGAAAATCCGCCGCGTGAAAGTGAAAGATGCGCGCAAGATTCTGCTGGATGAGGAAGCCGCCAAGCTGATCGACGACGACGAGGTGCAGCAGCAGGCGCTGGAACGCGTAGAACAGCACGGGATCGTGTTCATCGACGAGATCGATAAAATCGCGGGCCGGTCATCCGGCTACGGCGGCCCGGACGTCAGCCGTGAAGGCGTGCAGCGAGACATTTTGCCCATCGTGGAAGGCTCCACCGTGAATACGAAGTACGGCGCGGTCAAGACGGATTTCATTCTCTTCATCGCCGCAGGCGCGTTCCACGTATCCAAGGTAACGGATCTGATCCCCGAACTGCAGGGCCGTTTTCCGGTACACGTAACGCTGAAAAGCCTTTCGCAGGAAGATTTCAAACTCATTCTTACCCAGCCGGATAACGCCCTGACGCGGCAGTATGAAGCGCTGCTTCGGGTGGACAAAGTCAATCTCTCGTTTGACGAAAAGGCGATTTCCGCCATTGCGCGCGCCGCGTTTATCATCAACGAAAACAAGGAAGATATCGGCGCCAGGCGGTTGCTGGCCGTATTTGAAAAGCTGCTGGAGGACGTGTCCTACCACGCGGGCGGCGACGATATGCCGGTTGTCGATCTCAAGATCACGGAAGAGTATGTGCTGGAACATCTTCGCAAAGATGAAGCGGCCTACGACGCCAGGCGGTTTATTCTGTAAAGCCGATACAGACGGAAAAGAACATCACTTCGATGTTCTTTTTCTTTGGATCGCAAGAATGGAACCAAATACAAGCAGGATCGCCGCAAGCTGAAGCGGCGTGAAGGAACGCTGGAAAAACAGAAAATCCATCAGTGCGATTTCGATCAGCATCAGATTGTTGATGCTGCTGCTTTCAAAAGCGGTCAGTTCTTTCTGGCTCCACGTCCATAGAGTGAAACCCAACGCGCCGCTGACCAGGCTTAAATAGGCGAGAATCAGCAGAAGCCTTGGGGTTATCACAGGCAAACCCTCGCTCAGCAATCCGGCAAGCAGCAGGATCAGGAAACCGACCAGCATCGTTTGCGCAACCAGTCTTTTGGCATTCACCTGGTTTTGGCACATAATCCGCCGTGTGAGCGTCATGTTG
>CAYRPW010000181.1:3464-5349 GCA_964426145.1 uncultured Oscillospiraceae bacterium | reverse complement strand
GTAGAGTATGCCGTAGTCCACCATCGCGCCCAGCAGCAGGCATTGCACGATCAGAAGCGGCAGGTAGTACATGCTGATTCCCTGCAGGTACGAGGTTCCCATGGTAATCCACACCGCGCACTGGATGCTCAGCGTTAACAAAAGCGGTACGGTGAGCTTGCGGAACACCACCGCGACGATCAGGAAAATGGCGATCACCGTGAGGATGGTGATGCGGTTCATCTCGCCGGGGAAGGAGGTGTGCATTTCGTAGGCGACGGCGGAGTTGCCCACCAGCTTATAGTCTACCCCGGCTTCATCCAGCGTTTCGCGCACGTCGGCAATGAAGGCGAAGGTCTCTTCCCCTTCCTCGGGAAGCGTGGTGGTGATGATGGCGCGGGAATGGGTTTCGCCGGTAAACAGCGCGCCCAGCGAAGCGAGCTGCTCCATGGCGTTTTCCGGGATCATGCTCTGGTACGCCGGGTTCTGCTGGAGCGCCTTTTGCAGATAGGGGATCAAATCTTTCAGCGGTATGCTCTCCGCGCCGTAGGCCTTGTACAGCTGCCCCACCATCGCCGGGTCCAGGCCGGAAACCTGCGCGAACGTTGCCGCATCGTATGCGGTGTTCATGGTGATTTCGTAGGAGCTGACGCTGTCCACGCGCTCATCCGCCGCCAGGGCCGCAATCTGCGGGGCGATGGCCGCTTCGTCCTCGTTTTCGTAGAGCACCACCAGGGGGTTGGAAACGGCGAAGTGTTTGTTCACCTCATAATAATCGGACAGGGAATAGGTGATGTTCACGTTATTGCGCAGGAAGAAGCTTCCCACCAGCAGCAGCACGAACACGGCCAGCAGCGCGTAGCGCGCCTTGTGCTCAAACGCGCCGATCTTGGTCATCTTCGGCAGGAAGGCCTTTTTCATTGTCTTATCCATCAGGCCGTCGAACAGAAGGATCAGCGCAGGCAGCACCGTGAAGATGCACAGGAGGCTGAAGAACACGCCCTTGGCAAGTACCAGCCCCATATCCATGCCGATGGTAAAGCTCATCAGCGTCAGCGCGAGCATGCCCACGATGGTGGTCAGCGAGCTTCCGGAAATGGAGGTGAAGCCGTTGGTCAGCGCCCGCTTCATGGCCTCCCGCTTGTCGTGGCCTTCCTCCTTCTCCTGCCGGTAGCGGGAGAGCAGCATCACGGAGTAATCGATGGACAGGCAAACCTGCAAAATGGATGCGATGGAAAACGTGATCTCCGACACGCTGTTGAACAGCACGTTGGTGCCCATGTTCAAAAAGATCGCGATACCCAGCGTGATCAGGAACAAAAACGGCTCGACCCACGACGTGCACATGACGAAAAGCACCAAAAGCAAAAGCGCGCCCGCCACGATCAGCAGCGTGGTGATGGTGCTGAGCACGGTGTTTCCCGCCGCGTCGCCGCTGGCGGTCACGGCGTCGTCCGGAAACAGGGCCAGCACGCGGGCGATGGTATCCTTGGCGTCGTCAGACCCGGCTTCGCTGTTTACGGTGATCTCGTACAGGGTGTAGCCGTCGCTGTTGTAACGCCCGGTCGCGTCCCACGTCGCCTGCTGCACGCCTTCCACGGTTTTAAGCTGGCTTAAAACGGCTTCCTTGCGTTCCTCCGCCAAATCGCTGAACAGCAGCGTAAAGCTGCTCGCGGCGGGAAACTCGTCGCTTAAAATTTGGATGCCCTGCTTGGCGGGGGAGCTTTCGGGCAGGTATTCGGTCATATCGGTGTTGATGTTGACCTGAAACATCAGCACGCCGCCGGCGACGGCCAGCAGAAGGAACAAAATCAGTATGGGTTTGTGGGCTTTGACAATCCAGTTGGAGATGTGTTTCATGCGTCGGGTACGCTCCTTTAAGGTTGCTTTAGGCGGCCGGTTGACA
>CAYRPW010000181.1:0-3438 GCA_964426145.1 uncultured Oscillospiraceae bacterium | reverse complement strand
GCCGCCGATCTCATCATAATAACCATGTGTTTGAAAAACAACCAACTGTTGACCTTCTTCATGCTGTAAAACCGACAAAACGCGGCAAAGTGTCCGCGCGCAGGCCGCTTTAGCGGTATTTGTTGCAAGTGTGAAGGCCGCTCCCCGGCGCGGAAACCGCATGAAGCCGGGGAAAGGAGGAAACCCGTGTCCGAAAACCAGCGCGTCCGCCTGTCCAAGCAGCTGCTCCGGCAAAGCCTGCTGGAGCTTTTGAACGAGCAATCCATCCATAAAATCTCCGTGCGCGAAATCTGCGACCGCGCGCAGGTGAACCGCTCCACCTTCTACAAATACTACGGCAGCCAGTACGACCTGTTTCAGGAGATGGAGGACGAGATTTTAAACCACGTCAACCACCACCTGGCCGTCGCGCCGTCGGCGCTTGCGGGGGACCTGTCCCAGGTTACCAAGCTTGTGGCGTTCGTGGGCGAAAACGCGGCGCTGTGCAAGATCCTCATCAACCACAACGTAGACCCGAACTTCCCGGACGCGCTGATCAACATCCCAAGCCTGCGCCGGTGGATCGACACCCATTTCCCCCCCGCGTACACCAAGGCGGAAATGGAATACGTGTACGCGCTGGTGGTCAACGGCGGCTATACCGTGATTAAGATGTGGATCAACAAGGAAGACCGCGAACCGCCGGACGTGATCGCCGGAATTTTACTGCGCACGATCGCCAAACTGTTTCCCGCGTCCGCCTGAATGTGATATGATAATGAAAACGGCGTACGGCCGAAATGGAAAGGAAGTTGTATTCATATGAAACGAAACGGCGCGATGCGCTTTGCCACGGCCCTCTGCCTGTCCCTGCTGCTGCTCCTGCCCGCCGCGGCGCTGGCGGAGAGCGCGACCGCAACCTCGGAACCCGAAGTTGCGTGGGATATGACCGTCGAGGCGATGATGGAGGCCGAAGGGGTAACGGACGTGGATTCCGTGGACACCTACTCGGTCGGCGACTTCGTCCAGTACGGGTTTCCGCGCGAGGCCGACAGCGAGAATCCCGAGACGTACGTGTACTACATCTTCAAAAACGATCAGCTCGTGATGATCGGCCACAGCATGGATTCCTCCGCGATGGGCGAGGATGCCGACGTGGAGGCGGTTTTCGAAACGATGCTTTCCACGATCAGCGACGAATTCGGCGAACCCACCCTTTCCGACGCGCAAACCTTCATCGACCAATTGAACGCGCTGGAAGCGGATACGGCGGAGCCTGGCGACGTCAGCACGTTCGCGGGCTGGGAGCTTGGCTACGGCACGGAGCTGTACCTGATGGTCGCGCCCGACGGCAGCAGCATCCTCTACGTGTACTCCTATCCGTCCATGCTTTTAGGAGAGTAAACCGCAGGCGCGCGGCGCCGGGAAGAGGCAACCCGCATGGAATGGTCTGTTCGCAGCGCCGTACCCCAGGACGCCGCGCAGCTTTTGGCGATCTACGCTTACTATGTGACGAACACCTGCGTTTCCTTTGAAACGGAGGTTCCGCCGCTTGCCGCGTTTACCCGGCGCATACAGGAAAGCCTGGAACGTTACGCGTTCCTCGTGTGCGAAACGCGGGGGGAGATCGTTGGCTACGCTTACGCATCCGCGTTCCGCGCCCGCCAGGCGTACCGGTACACCGCAAGCCCGAGCGTATACATCAAGGAAGGCTTCCACCGGCTCGGCATCGGCAGGGCGCTCTACGAGGCGCTGTTCGATAGTCTGCGAAAACGCGGCTATTACACGCTGGTCGCCGGCGTTGCCCTGCCCAACCCGGGCAGCGTCGGCCTGCACCGCGCGATGGGGTTCCGCGAGGTCGGCGTGTACCGCAACGTCGGGTACAAGGCCGGCGGGTGGCGCGACGTGATGCATCTGGAACTGCCCCTGCGCCCCTACGATACGCCGCAGGGCGAACTGATCTAGCTAATTGGGCGGCAACGCGCGAGCGCTGCCGCGGAAAACGGAGGTCAGGAAATGAAACGGCTGCGGATCCGAACGTATGGTTTTCAGGCGCTGCTTGCGCTGTATTTCCTGTTCTTCCTGCTGCTCAATTTCCTTACGCCCCTCGTGTCGGACGATTACCGCTACGCGTTCTCCTTTTTAACCGGCGAGCGAATCACAAGCGTGTGGCAGATTTTCCCTTCCTTATATAATCACTATTTCACCATGCACGGGCGCACGGCGGTGCATTTCTTCGCGCAGCTGATGCTGCTTTTGGGCAAACCCGTATTCAATGTGCTGAACGCCGCGATGGCAACGCTTCTGGTGCTGGGCCTGCACCGGATGGCCGAAGGCCGCGGGCGGAGGAACCCCGTGCTTTTGCTTACGCTTTGCGCGCTGTCGTTCCTGTTCACGCCCGCGTTCGGGCAAACCATGCTCTGGCTGGACGGCGCCTGTAATTACCTGTGGGGCGTCACGATCACCGTTTGGGTGCTGGTGCCGTTTCGAGACGCGCTGCTTGACGGGCAAACCGAACGAACGCCCCTGCGCTCCCCCCTGCTCCTCGGCGTGTTTTTACTGGGCAGCCTGTTCATGGGCGCGGCCAGTGAAAACACCTCCCCCGCCGCGCTTTTATTCATGCTTTGCGTAACCGCTATTCTATGGAAGAAAACCGGGAAGCCGCCCGTTTGGGCGTCCGTGTCCTGCGCGCTTGCGGCCGTGGGGTTTCTGGTGCTCGTGCTCTCCCCGGCCAATGCCATCCGCTCCGCCCATTACGCAGCCGAAGGCGTGTCCGGCGCGGGGCAGCTTTTGCTCAACTTCCAAACCGCGGCGCAAACGTTTCTTGCAAACGGCATGCCGCTTGCCTGCGCGTTCCTTATGCTGTTCTCCGCAGCCCTCTGGCAGAAGGCGGAGAAAAAACGCCTGCTGCTTTCCGCGCTGCTGTTCCTTGCCGGGCTTGCCGCAAACTTCGCCATGACGCTTTCCAACGGCTATCCCCTGCGCGCGATGATGGGCTGCGCCGCGTTTCATATGGCGGCGATCGGCGTGCTGCTGCCGGACGTGCTCAAAGGCGCATTCCGCCCGCTTGCGCTGGGCGCAGCCGCCTGCGCGGTGTTCGCTGCGTGCGTGACCGCGCTTTCCGTTCTGCCGGGCAATTATAACCGTTATGCCGAGGCCAAGGCGCGCGAAGCCTACGTGATCAGCGAAGCCGCCCGGGGAAACTTAAACGTGACCACCTATACGCTCGAAGGCAAAAGCCCTTACGACGTGTTTACCGGGATGACCGACATAACCTATGACGAAACCTATTGGCCCAACGTGTATTACGCGCGGTTCTACGGTGTCGACAGCGTCGTCACCGATACCATACGATAAAAAGAAGGATGAATGGATCATGAAGGCAAACCGTGTCATCAACAAAGGGATCGGGCTGCTCGCCGCGCTTCAGCACCGCCCCGAGGCCCGCCCCGACGCCGG
>CAYRPW010000180.1:0-5367 GCA_964426145.1 uncultured Oscillospiraceae bacterium | reverse complement strand
CGGAGAGCGGCTTCATCACCGGCCAGGTGCTCACCGTGGACGGCGGCATGACCAAGCGGATGATCTACACCGGCGACGAGGGATGGACGTACAACCCGTGACCTGGGGCGGATGCGCGCCGGTCACGGGGCGGGCGGCTTGATGGCACAGGGGCGTTTGCTGCGCTTGGCCTCGTAGAGGTAGCGGTCGGCGTCGTTGACGATCTTGGAAATCTCCAGCCCCTGGTTGCACGTGAAGTGCGCGATGCCCACGCTCGCCTCCACGTAGTAGGGCAGGCCGGAGATTTCGTTGTAGGCGTCAAACGCGCGCCGGATGCGGGTGCGGAACAGCTGGTCATACTCCGGCGTGTCGATAATGAACATCCCCACAAACTCGTCGCCGCCGATGCGCGCCACCAGATCGTTGTTGCGCACCGATTGCTTGATGATGTCGCTGAGCGCCGTCAGCGCCACGTCGCCCTGGGAATGGCCGAAGGTATCGTTGATCTCCTTTAAGTGGTCCAGGTCCATGAACACGCAAACGGCGTGCTTGCCCACGTTTTCCCGGTTCAGGCGGATGGCGCGCTCGATAAACCCGCGGCGGTTCAAAATGGAGCACTGGGAATCGTACTCGGAGAGGAAGTTCAAAATCTCGTTGCGTTCGCGGATGTTTTCCAGCTCGCTGCCGACGATCTTCTCCTTTTGCTTGAGCTCCAGAAAGTTGATCAGAATGCCCAATTGCAGCCCGATGATGTGCATCAGCGCGCTGCGGGCGATATCCACCTCGCATAGGAAAACGCCGTACTGCGTGTCGCCCGAGAAGATGCTGAAGCACATCATATGCCTGTCGCCCTGAAGCTCGGGCAGGTTGCGCAGGGAGTTCTCCGTGTCGATGACGGGCATGCGGGAGAAGCGGAACGCTTTCGCGCCCGTATCGCTTTGGTAGGCCGCGAGCAGAAGCTGCGTGGGCATGTACAGATGGCCGGTATCGTGCAAAGGCCGCGCCTGCGGCAGCAGGCAGATGTAGCAGCTGCGGATCTGGATGCCGTGCAGCCGTTCCACGACGCTTGAAAACACGCTTTCGTTTTCAATGTCGTACCCCACCAGATCGCGGATCAGCTCCGGGATAAACCAGGACTGGGCACGGAATACGTCCAGGTTTTGCTCCGATACCCGCGCGCGGTAGGAAAACAGGAAGCCCTGCGTAAACGCCAGCACGTCGTACAGCCTGCGCTGGAAGCCGCGGTTGATGCAGTCGTCGGGCATCAGCATAATATACTCGTTAATCCGCTTGGCCAAAATAAGCGTTGCGCCGGAATGCTCCTCACAGTAGGCCTGCAGCCAATCGGCATATTCCAGGCGGTCAAACGGCTGCTGCGGGCCGCCCGCGCACAGGCGCTCGATATGTTCGGTCAGCCGGCGCACCAGCGGCCCGGCCTGTTCCCGTTCGCTTTGGGTGTAGGCGTTCACCAAATCCGCGGCAAGGGTTTGCATCAGTTCATGCAGCTCCGTTTCATTGCCCTCAGGCCCGCTTTGAAACAGCTTGCATACGGTGTTGGGGCTGCAGCCGCAGGAACGGCGGATGTGGAGTTTCGTGCTCAGCCTCGTGCTGGAAACCGTTTCGCCGCGCATCAGCGCCGCCAGGTGCTTGAGCGCCAGGCCGCCCATCTGATACGTGTTCTGGGAAATGGTGGTCAGCGGCGGGACGAGCGAACGGCTGGTGGAAAAGTTGTCAAACCCGGTCACCGCGATATCTTTCCCGATTTTCAGACCCCGTTTATGGCATTCCCGGTAGCCGCCTTTGGCCATCTCGTCGTTGCAAAACGCGATCGCCTCCAGCCCGGGGTTGTTGTCCAAAAGCTGCGCGACGCAAAGATCGGAGTATTCCGAATAATCCCCGTACACCACCATATCGTCCGTTACGGGCAGGCCGTGCTGCGCCATGGTTTTTTGGTACGCGCGCAGGCGTTCCCGGGTGTCGGGGTGCTCCTTCAGGCCGCCCACGAAGGCGATTTTCCGGCAATGATGGGTTTCAATCAAATGCTCGACGCACTGGGAAAAGCTGGTATCGTTATCCACCGTGATGCAGGCGGTGTTTGCCGCCGTAAGGTCAATCTGCTCCTGCAGGATCACGTAGGGCGTTCCCTCGAAGCGCTTCAAGAACTCCTGGTACTTGTTCTCGCTTTCAAATCCGGATAGCGCGCCGCAGGAGAACACATAGGCGTCCGCGCCGGAGAGGCTTGCATAATCGTAAATGCTGTTGTAATGGTAGGCGGCGCTATCGGCGGTTTCCGGGCCGAAGTGGCCCGCGTGGCGCGGCATGCCCATCATCAGCAGCAGCCGCATGCCCTCCCGTTCGGCTTCGTCGAAAAAGCCTTTCATCAGCTCCGCGGAATACTCGCTGCTGACGTCGCCGATCATGACGCAGATCGTTTTTTGCGGCGCGTTCCCGGTCTTGTTCACGGCTGTCCCCTCTCCTTGCGGCCGGCGGGAAGGCTTCGGCTTCCCGTTCATGGCTGCGCGTCCTTGAAAACGTCCTCACAGAAGATTTTCGCAAGCTGCGGATCAAACTGCGTTCCCGCGTTGCGCCCGATTTCGGCCAGCGCGTCCGCATGCGACATGGCCTTCTGGTACACGCGGTCCTGGGTCATCGCGTCGTACGCGTCCACGATGGTCAGGATTCTCGACAGCAGGGGAATTTCGTAGCCTTTCAATTTCTGCGGGTAACCGCCGCCGTCCCACCGCTCGTGATGGCAGAGGATATAGTAGGCGATGGGCGCCAGGCTGGGCGTGGACAGGGCGATACGCTCGCCGATTTCGGGATGCTTGCGCATCTCCACCCATTCCTCGTCGGTCAGCCTGCCCGGCTTGTTGAGGATCTGCTCGTTGATCCCCACCTTGCCGATGTCGTGCAGCTCCGCCAGCAGCTCCATATAGTCCAGATCAATCTGCGCCAGGCCGAGAATCTCGCCTACGCGGCGGGCAAGCCGGGCGATGCGCTCCTCGTGCGCTTCGGTTTCGTGGCTCTTCTCGCGCATCGTGGCCTTGATGGTCGATATGATGGAGCTGTGGGAGCTGCGCTGATCCAACAGCTTTCGCTGGTTCATGCTGTTTTCCGCGTTCTTCAAAAGATCGATAAAGCTTTCGTCCATCTGGGCCCGGGTGGCCGCGCCCAGCGCAAGCTGAATATGCAGCGCGTCATCGGCGATGCGCTTGTTGTATTCGCCGCAGCCAAACTGGATGCTTGCCAGGAGAATCGCGGCCGCATCGCTGTCGGTATTGGGCAACAGGAAGGAAAACTCGTCGCCGCCGGTTCTGGCCAGCACGTCGCCCGGGCGGCAGAACCCGGCGATAAACCGGCCGGTTTCCGTAATAATCCGGTCGCCCTCCGCGCGCCCGAACGAATCGTTGATCAGCTTCACGCCGTTGATATCCACCATGAGGATGGAAAGCGGCAGGTACTCCTCCGCGTCCAGCCGTTTGGCTTCCATGTCGAAATACCGCCGGTTGTAAAGCCCCGTCAGATCGTCGTGGATGCTTTGGTAAACCAGCTTGTCCTCCGCCCATTTCTGCTCGGAACAATCGCTCATGAAGCATAAAAACCGGTTGTCCGACAGCTTCACCGCGCTGATGTTCGCCCAGCGTACGGCGCCGCTTTTGTGCCGGTACTCCAGCTGCCCGCTGACCATATCCTGTGCGATCAGACGCTGAAACAGCTCCTCCCCTTTTGCCTGGGAAGCCGAATCGATAAAATCGGCAACGGCGATGGATAAAAGCTCTTCCCGCGCATACCCCGTGATATCGGTGGCGGTGTCGTTCACCTCCACGATTTTCCCTTCGCGGCTGATGATCAGGATCGCATCGGGCGCGTTTCGAATATAGCTGAAATATTTCTCCTCGCTGGCGCGCAGGCTTTCCTGGGCGCGGTGCTGATCGGTGGTGTCCTGCAGGATGCAATGGGCTTGCATCACCTCGCCCCCGCCGTCGTAGCGGATTTTCCCCTCAAAATGAACGTGGAGCGGTGTGCCGTCTTTGGCAAGCATCACCATATCGCAGCGGATCTGCCCCTTGGTTTTAAACTCCTCGAATTTCGCATGGAAGCCGTCCACGCATTCGGGCGACAGGAACTTCGCAAACGGCTGCCCCACGACGTCCGCGCGGGCATACCCGAACATGGCAAGCCACTGCCCGTTGACGTCGGCCACATCCCCTTGGGAGTTCAGGGACTGGTACCCGAGCGGCGCATGGTCAAACAACGCGCGGAAGCGCTCCTCGGATTGCTTCAGGTTTTCCTGCAGGCGATGGGTTTCCTGCTGGCGCATCAGCAGAAGGCTGAGCATCGCGGCCGTAAGCGGGTAGATGGTCAGCACCGGCGGCGCGATGGAACGGATCACGGTCAGGCTATTGGGGTAGGGCAGCAGCAGCATGCAGCCGAGCATCACCACGTGCACGGTCATGCTCATCAAAAACACGTTCAGCCAGCGATACCGCGCAAGCCGCGGGTACAGATAACGCCGCCAACCAAGCCCGATGGCGGCGCAGGAAACGATGACGGCCAAGCCGGGCACCATGCCCACGCCGCCCAAAAGCATGCGGTACAAAAGCGCGGCGAACACCGTGATGGCCGTGGGGATGGGCCCGAAGGCCAGCGCCGTGACGCTGATGAGAATAGAGCGGGTATCAAACCACAAACCGGGCAGCAGCGTGTAGGGTACCGTCATAATGGCGATACAGATGAGCGCGGATAAAACGCCGAGCACCACAAGCCGTACGCGCCGTAAACGCTGGGGAATGAGGTAGATCGCCTCCAGGATCACCGAAAGAAGAAGCAGCAGGGAAGCATTCTGGAAATACGGATAGAAAGCTGTCCAATCCATCTTCGCATACCCTCCCGGATGATATTGCCGCGTATTCCTGTACCCTGGGCTTCGCCGGATGGAATCCTGCCGGCGAGTAGTATTAAGGTGCCGGCATGCGCCGGGGCGTAAGGGGTTGCGGATATGTGTGCAGGCGCTTCTGCTCATACGGCGTTGGGCCATGTGCCCAAAAGGTTCGGCCGCGTGTAGGGGAAGTCCGGCTGCGCCTGCATCCAACCCGTAGGCGGCCGTTGCGTAAAGGTCAGCCCGACGGGTATCGGCGTACGAAAAGCTGCCGCCTGATTGTTTCCGGGGTACATGCAAACGCTTGAGCTTATGAGGATGTGGAACCGCAATCATGCAGCGGCATCAGCACGGTTAACCGTTCGCTTATACCTGATTGTATTATTATACCATATGGGCGCATTGCGAACAATATTGTTCTTACAGCCGTAAATCAAGCCATGACGCAAGGTTTCGCCGTTTTCCGCCAGAAAAAATTCGCACGCCGGACGCGCGGTTTTTCCAAACAC
>CAYRPW010000179.1:0-5408 GCA_964426145.1 uncultured Oscillospiraceae bacterium | reverse complement strand
ATCCCAGCCAAGGCCCGTGCGCTTGCCGATGGATAAAAACAGCGTGTCCAGCCGCTCAAACCGCGCCTGCCAGGGCAACGTTTCGCCGCGTTCCAGGTTCTGCGCCGCAGCCAGGCGGGGCATGGCGCGGGCCGGATCGTCAGGGCTGATGAGCTGGCTTGCCGCGTAGTGGTGGTATGCCGCCTCGGCGCTGCCCAAAAACCGGTCCCACCCGAAATCCTGGTAGGGCCGCGCGCTTTGGGATAGCGGCGGCACGCACACCCGCCGCCGGGCCAGGCCCTTGAGCATGCAGCCGGTAACCGTCAGCTTCCCCCGGGAATACGCCTGCACGTCCTCGATCAGAAACGCGGCCCCGCCGTCAAGCACCGCCAGCACGCCGGGCGAAAGCGCCTGTACGCCTTTGATGTCCGGGTGCACGGTGAGGCTGAAGCCGCCCGTGCCAAAAAAGCTCCGCGTGATTTGCAGGCTTTCAAACTGCGCGATTTCGCCGAGTTTTTCAAAGCCGAAGTTCATCAGCTGCAGCGTCATGGTGTCCTCCCGCTTCCTCGTGATGGGGTGAATGCTTCGTTTCGCATCCCCGATTTTTCCTTACACGCCCTCGTACGCGGGCCGCCACGAAACGGTGATTTCGCTGCGCGCGCTTGCGCCGCCCGCCTCGTAAACCAGCTCGTTTTGCCCCGGCTGCAGCGTGAAATCCGCCAGCGGCGTGAATAGGCTCAGCTTGCCGAACGCGCCGGTTTGCGTACCGTCCGCGCCGATGATGCGGGCGTCCAGCCGCGCGGGGTCGGTATTGAGCACCAAAGTATTGCCCGCGGGCACGGCCGCGCTCAGGGCGATGGACTTGCCCGTGGTGCGGTTCGTAAGCCTGGGCACTTCGCCCTTGCAGCGGATGGCGATCTCCACCGGCACGCTCACCTGCCCCGCGTTGTGCGCCTCCAGGCCGTAATCCCGCCGCCCGAACTGCACCGGAAAGGAAAACGGCAGCGCAAACCCCGCGTTCGTGTTCACAAACGCGACGGACGTCTGGTTCACCGCGTACCAGTAGGGGCTTTCGCAGCGGAAGCTGAGCTTCAGTCCCGGCTGCGTGTGCAGCGCGCGGCTTTGCGCGTCCAGCCCGCCCTCGGGGATCGCCCAGGTCAGGTAGCGGCCGTGATCGTTTTCGTACAGCAGCGCGGCGCGCTCATTTCCCCGCACCGCCTTATCGGGCGAGAGCACCGAAAGAAGCTCCATGCGGCGCGCATACAGCTGCGCCCGCGTGTCCGCCGTCAGGTGCAGCGTAAGCGTCAGCACCCGCTTTTGCCTGCGGTACGCCACGGCGGTTTCCCCCTGCTGGTACGCGCCGCGGATGCTTTCAATATCCAGCTCCGGCAGCCCCAGCCCGCCGATGTGCGCCAGCACGTACGGCGCGCCGCAGAACACCGCCTGCTCGTTGTACAGGTTGATATAGGTCAGCTTTTGCATGGTTTCATCCTTTCCAGCCAGGGGGCAAACCCGTCGTCACGCGCCCAGAAGCTGCGCCGCCAGCGCTTCGTTGGCCTGCCGGATGCGCAGCGCCGTATCGGCGGGCGATTCCACGGGGGTGTTGAAGGTGTTCTGCTGGGTGATGGTCAGCCCGGCGGCGGCGGCCGCCCCGTGCTCGGCGTAGAATGCTTCGGCGGCGTTCTGCATGGCCAGGTTCAGGCTTTGCTGCACGCTTTGGATCATGCCGTTCAAAGCGTCCGTCCAGCCTTCCACGCTTCCGGCCTTCTGCAAAAACCCGTCCAGCAGCCGTTCGCCCAGCGTCTGCCCGGCGGCGTTATACTGCGGCGCGAATTGCGCGATCAGCGAAAGCAATTCCTGCTGCGACGCGGTCATCAGCTGCTTTTCGGCTTCCGCCTGCAAAGCCGCCGCGGAAAGCCGCTGCGCGTACGCGCTGCTCACGGCCTCCTCCTGCTGTTCCAGGGCGGCAAGCTCCGCCTGCGCGCGCTCGTTTATGGCCTGAAGCTGGTCGCTGAGCGCCGCCTTTTCGTCCTCGCGCGCGGTTTCCTTCAACCACGCCTCGTATTCGGCCTGCGCGGCGGTAAGCTGCGCCTTAAGCTGGCTTTGATTGAACGCGTCCTGCTCGTACAAAAGCGCCTGCGAAAGCTTTTCCACGCGCCGGGTGTAGCTTTCTTCCTGCGCGGCGCGGTCCTCCGCCAGGGTGAGCGCGTCCAGCGCGTCGATCTGCGCCTGCACGGCGCTCGTGCTTGTTTCCCGCCACGCTTCCCAGGCCTTGCGGCTTTGCGAAAGCAGGGCAAGCTCCGCGTCGCGCATGGTTTCGTACCGGCCGGAAAGCGCCGCCGTAATGCCGCCAAGCAGCGTGTCCAAACTCTGCGCGTCGCGCGCCGTGATCTGCGCCTGCGCCGCCAGCAGCCGCTTTTCCAGGTCCAGCGCGTCTTTGGCGCTCAGGCCGTACGCGGCCATGCCGTCTTGCAGCGCTTGCAGGTATTCCAGCTCCTGTTCGTAGGTGGTGCGCGCAAGCGCTTTGAGCGTTTGCAGCTGGGTTATTGCCTGGCCGTAATCCGTCTGCGCCCCGGCAAGCGCCGCGGCGGTGGTGCGCGCGCCGCTTAAGTCGGTCAACAACTGGTCCGCGCTTGCCCGCAGGGCGGCGAGCTTTTCTTCGGCCTGCGCCGTGTTCAGTTCCAGGCGCAGCGGCTTGCCGCCCGCCAGCGCGCTTACCTGCCGCGCCACATCATCCAGCTGCGCGATGGCCTGCTCCGCCGACGCGCTGATGCGGATGGAAATCTCTTCAACCGTCAATCGTCTCGCCTCCCGTACCCAAGAATGTCAGGGGCTCCACGGCTTGCGTTTCGGCCTTCGCGCCGTGCAGCGCTCCCCATGCCTGAAAAAGCGCCGGCAGCTCCGCCGGATAATAATCCTCCAGCAGTTCCTTCTTGCCGATGCCCATCGCAAGGCCCGCGGCGATCAGCCTTTGGAGCCAGTTTTCATTGCCGCGGCGGCCCGGCTGATCAGCCGCCGTACCCGGCCCGCCGCCCGCGTAAAATTTTCGGCGTCGTTGACCGTGAGCCACGCCTCCGCGATTTCCAAAAGCCCGTCCGCGCCGATCGCCTCGTCGTTCAAAAGCTGTTCCAGCGGAATCTCCGTCAGCTGGGCGATCAGCGCCACGGCCTGCGCGGGCACCACGGCCAGCGCTTTGAGCATAAGGTCGATCAGCTTCTGCCGGTCCAGCGTCCGCAGCGTTTCCATGACAACGCCCAGGTCTCCGTCGGGCACCAGCTTTTCCGCCGTTTCCCGGGGAAAGGTCTCCAGCAGCCGGATCGCCTGCAAAAACCTGCCCAGCGGCATCCGGCGGATGACGCAGCCGCGCACCGTTACGCTTTTGGGCAGGGAAACATCCATCGCATTCATCGCGTATCCTTTCTGTGAAGGGGTTCCGCCGGTCACCCCAGGCCAGGGCCGCGCCCTGGCCGGGGGTGACGCGGGCCGTTTCCCCGTTACGCGGCCGGCTTAGTTTCCGCGGCCGTCAGAAACGCGGCGCACGCCTCGGCGTTGGAACCGTCCTCTTTGAGTTGCATCACAGCCCAGGGTTTCAGGGAGGCGAGCTGCGGCTTTTTGAACACGCCGGAGAGGATCACCTCGCACACCGAGGCGTTGGCCTGCTTGGAGGCAAAGTTGTCAAACTTCACGCCCGTCAGCTCGAACACGCGGTAGTTGAAGTAGAACGGAAGCCCGGACACGGTATCCGCCACGCAGCGCAGCGCGAAATACTTGCCGGTCACTGAGAAATTGGCCTCCAGCGTTTCGGTTTGCGCGTCGTACACGCCCAGCCCCAGCGTTTGCAGCTTTAAAAGCGGCACCTCCGCCATGCGCAGTTCCACGTCCTCGCCGCTTACGGTGCGCAGCTGGGCGTACAGGTCGTCGTCGTAATAGAGATCGGTTTTCTGTTCTTTCACGGAACGGCTCATCTGCCCCGCATAGGTCAGCGCCGCGCCTTCGCCCGTTTCGTAGGCGGTCAGGGAATCGGTCAGGATCGGCGCAAGCGCCACGCCCCTAAACCCGATAATGGCCCGTTTTGCACTCATGTGGTTCTTCCTCTCTCATCCAGTTTGTAGAAGGTCATGCGCCGCTGCGCAACCTCGCCCTCCGCCTCCAGCGCGCGCTCCAGGGTATACCCAAGCGCTTCCATCGCGTCCAGCACGCCGTCGCCCAGCGCGTCGCAGGTTTCCGCCGAGGCGGCGAACACGCGCACCGTGTAGCTTCGCCGCGTCAGGTACACCGCGTCGTCGCGCATATCGGCGGGGCGTTCGTCTTCCAGCGTAATGGCAAGGCAGGGCAGCTTGGCGGTTTGGCTGGGCCATCCGCGCGTGACCAGCGCCACGCCGGGGATCTGCGCCAGCGCCTCGGCCACCCGGTTTGTTTCGTTCATCGTTCCTCCCCCTCCAGCGCGCGGCGCACGGCCTGTTGTACGGCATAAAAAATCTCGCCGCTTCGCGCGCGCAGCGCGGGCGCGAGATACGGCGCGGGCGGGCGGCCGGGCGCGCCAAGCTCTGCCGCCGCCGCGTAGGGCAGCCCGCTTCCGACTTCCGCCGTAACCCTATCGCCCCGCGCGCTCACGCTTGCGCGGATGCTGCTTTGCAGGCGCCCCGTTTGCGCCGGGCAGCGCCGCCGCGCCTCTGCCTGCAGTGCCTTTGCCTGTTCTTCCAGGGCGGCGGTCAGGTTCTGCCGCATCGCTTCGGCGATTTCCTGCAGCTGTTCCCCGGCCGCCGCCGCGCCAACCGGGCGGATCATCCGCGCATCTCCGCGGGGAGGAAGGCAAGCGTGCATTCGTTGTGGCTTTCATAGCGCCGCGGCATGCCCGCAATGCGGTAATCGCACGGCTTATCACTTTGTACATCCACGCACACGCCCATGCCTTCCTCCAGCGGTTCGCCGCCGTTCCAGAGCATCAAAAGCCGCGCTTCGGGCGTTTTGCCGTACGCCGCCGCTTTCTCCCGCTCCGTCATCGGCTGCACAACCGCGCGGACGGCAAACGCCCGGGCATCGTCGAAACGGTACAGCCGGTCGTTCGCCTGATATACGGTGTTTGCCGCGGCCGGTTTCACGGTCACGGTTCGTATCCGCCGTTGCACAAGCCGCATGCCTATCCCACCTTTGCCACGCGCATTTGGTCCAGCTGCGCCTTGAGCATCGGGGGCAGCCCGTCCACCCGGATGGAAACGCTGCCCTCGGCGTGCGCCGTCTGGCCTTCGATTCCCAGACGATTGAAATGGATGGCCGCCAGTTCCACCACCGCACAACTGCCGCCCTCGGGCAGCGGGCTGCGCCCGGTGTACCCCTGGGCGAAGGCTTCCGCATCTGCAAGCAGATCCGAAAGCAGCTCCTCAAACCACAGGTATTTGAAATACCCGCGGGTCAGCTTCACACCTTTG
>CAYRPW010000178.1:322-5411 GCA_964426145.1 uncultured Oscillospiraceae bacterium | reverse complement strand
GTTTTACGGCTTACCCCCTCCGATATACCGATGCGGTTCAGATAGCCCCTGCGATCAGTTCATGGCCTCTTTGGCGATGGTCCATTCGCTGTCGAAGTTCGCAAGCTCGGTCGCAACGTCGTTGCCCAGGGCAATGTTCTGCGTGAGCTTGTTGGTGTAGTAGTCTTTCAGGCCCGGCAGGAAGGCGGCGTCGCCCGTCATGCTCTCAAAGCCTTCCACTTCCTGCATACCGGCAATTGCTTCTTCGATGTACAGGCGCAGCGGGATCATTTCGTAAGGGACGGACTCCTTGGTGGTGGCAAACAGCTGCTCGCTCTTTAGGAACTCGCTGTACAGCTCGGTGTTGGTGAAGAAGAACTTCACAAACTCTTTGCACACTTCGGGGTACTGCGTGTAAGCGCTGATGGAGAGGCCTTCGTTGACGAACACCGACAGCACGTTTGCGTCGTTATCGCCGGGCATCGGGAACCAGCCGACCTCAAACTCCTGCAGGCCTTTGGCGACTTCGGCATTGACCCAGGAGCCCATGGGCAGCATCGCCGCGTTGCCGGTGAAGAACTGCTCGAGCATCTGCGTATAGGTGATGCTGGGGAGGCTGTCGCCCGCGTAGTTCTGGCAGATGAACTGATATTTTTCCATCGCCTTCACCAGCTCGGGGCTGTTGAACTTCACGGCGTCGGCGTTGCGCTGGGAACCCCAATCCGGGTTCGCGGCAAGAACGTCGGTGCCGGCAATCATATTCGCCAGCATAATCTGCGGCCAGCCGTCCTTGATGCCAAGGGATACGGGCAGAATGCCTTTGGCTTTCAGGGCTTCGCAGACGTCCAGGAACGCCTGGTAGGTGGTGGGCACTTCCAGGCCGTTGGCGGCGAAGATATCCTTGTTATAGAATACGCCGATGACCTGCTTTTTGTAGTTGGCAACATACTGTTTGCCGCCGATTTTGCCGATGTTGGGATCCAGCAGATAGTCCAGTTCGCTGTCTTCAAACGCCAGCAGCGCGCCGGAGGGCACGAAGTCCGCCGGGTTCTGCATCACCATGACGTCGGGGAACTGGCCGGTTGCCAGCAGGGTTTTCTCATACTGGAAAATGTCTACGTTGGAAGAAGGCTGACCGATGATTTCCACGTCCACATCGGGGTGGGCCGCCATGTACATGTCGGCGATGGACTGCCAGAATTCCACAGGCAGCTGCGGCTGAATGTTGACGCAGAATACGATTTTCGCCTTCGCAGTATCCGCAAGGCTGCTTCCGGCGAAGAGACCCATGACCAGAGCAACGGTTAAGAGGAGGGTGAGAATCCGTTTCATGATTGATCGCTCCTTTGTTTATTTTGGGAAACAATTCTATACTTTATGCTATCTTTTCGGCAGTTCATCGTCAATGTTATGAATTCTAGCTCTTGTGGTAAAAATTATCACTGCGCGAATCGGTGGGCAAAGCGCCGGTGATTTTCTTGTAGATTTTCAGAAAGTAATGATAATCGGTAAACCCCACGCGCTGCGAAACCTCGTACACTTTCAGGTTCGTCTGCGAAAGCAGTTCCCTGGCCTTGTCCACACGGTAACGGTTCACGTAATTCGTGAAGGAATCGCCGGTGGATTTTTTGAAAAGCTGCCCGAGGTACGAGGTGTTGATCGAGCACAGGCCCGCGATTTGTTTGAGCGACAGGGCTTCGTGATAATGCGCGGCGACGTAGTTCACCGTGCGGTTGACGATGCCTTTCCATTGCCCCTCCAGCTGGTCTTTTTGCTGCAGGATCCGTTCCTGCTCGAAGCCGTCGGCCGCCGCGGCATAGGATTGATGAACGGCCTCGAGTGCCGAAACCGCATGCCCGCAGCTGTAGACAAGCGGGCGTCCCAGCCGGGCCTTGGAATACTCCGCGGTTTGGGCCAGAATGTCTTTCGCGCAGCTTTGCACGGTCTGCTCCGCCGCTGCGAAAAACAGGAGAACCAGCCTACCCTTCGCGTCCAGAAACGCGGCGGCGCTGTTGCCCGCCAAAGCCTGCGCGGCATCCCGCAGAGACATCATCACGTTTGGGTCCGCCTGCGTACAGGCGTTTCCGCCGTCGTCTGCAAACGTACATACCGCGCAAAGATAGTGTTCCGCGTCAAGCGTCAGCTCCAGCAGCGCCGCCTTTTCCTCAAACTCGCCCCGCCGGATCTCGTTGGTTACCAGCCGGTTGAGGGTATTGGTTCGCATCAGCTCCAGGCCGTGATACAGCTGGGATGTGCGGAAAATCTCTTCGTCGATCACGCTGACCAAGTTGCTTAGGCTGGAGATCAGCTCATCCGTGTCGATGGGCTTGAGAAGGTAGCCGTCCACGCCCAGCCGGATCGCGTCCTTTAAAAACTGCGTGTCGCTGAACCCGCTCAGGATGAGGATCTTGATATTCAGTTCCCGCTCGCGGATTGCCTTGATCAGCGAGATGCCGTCCATTTCCGGCATGCGGATATCGGTAATCAGGATATGCGGGGGCGTTTGCAGCATCTCTGCCAGCGCGTCCGCCCCGTTATGCGCTTCGCCCGATATTTCCAGCCCCAGGCTGTCCCACTCGATGGTATCCCGCAGCCCTTTGCAGATGAGCGGCTCATCGTCAGCGATGAATACCCTGTACATACTGCTCCATCTCCTCCTTCGCCATCACCGGCAGCGTCAGTTCCACGCGCGTTCCCGCGCCGGGCCGGCTGGTTACCCGTAAGCCATACGGTTCGCCGAACAGAATGCGGATGCGCTGATGCACGTTGCTTAGACCGATGTTGGCCGTGGGTTCCACGTCGTAATGCTTCGTCAGCGCGTCGGTAATTTCCCGCACCTTGTCCGCGTCCATCCCCTTGCCGTTGTCCGTTACGGCGATCACCAGCTTTTCCTGCACGAGGCTCCCATCGATTTCGATGTTCCCGCCCGACGGCAAATCGCCCAACCCGTGCTGGATGGCGTTTTCCACGATCGGCTGCAAAGTGAGTTTGAGGATTCCAAGCCGCAGCAGGCTGCTTTCCAGCTTGATGGTGATGCCGAAAGCGTTGCTGTAGCGCAGCTTTTGCAGCTCGATGTACGAGCGCACATAGTCAATCTCTTCTTTCAGTTCCACGGCAAACCCGCTGGTCCGGATGTTCCAGCGGAACATGTTGCCCAGAATGTGAATCATCTTGGCCGTCTGCTGATCCTGGTTCATCTGCGCCGTGATGCGGATGGATTCCAATGTGTTGAACAAAAAGTGCGGGTCAATCTGCGCCTGCAGCGCCTTGAGCTCGGCGGTTTTGGTCCTGATTTCAAAAATGTACACGTTGCGGATATACTCGGCAAGTTTCGCGCACATGGTGCTGAAGCTCTGCTCCAGGTAGCCGATCTCATCGCTGGAGCCTACGATGATATGCGTATCCAGCTTTCCGTTTTCCACGTCCTTCATATTACGCACCAGGGAGCGGATTCTTTTGGCCAGCATCGACGCCGATACCAGCCCGATGAGCATGGTCAGCGCGATACACACGGCGATCACCCGGTTGATGCTGACGCGGATGTGGTCGGTCTCCTGTTTGATGATTTTCTTGTCCACGATATCGATAAAGGTAAACCCGCTTTTTTCGGAGTAGCGTTTATTGACGATGTACTTGTCGTTGGTGCTCAGGTCGGAAAGCCCCGTCGCCATATAGGCGTCATAGGGGAACGGCTGCCCGGTGATCGCGCCCGATGAATCGAAAATCGTAAGGCCGCTTTGTTCAATTACGAAAATATTGCCCAGAAAGCTGGGCGAATCCTTATAGGCCGCCTGGAAGAAATCGGCGCGTATGTTCACCACGGCCACACCCAGCGGTTCGTCAAAGCGCACGGAGTTTTCGTCGAACAGGAATATCTTGTAGCTGATCACGGGAACGTTGTTCACGCTTGCGGAGTTGATATAGTCGGGAATGTAGTTGGGAATGATCTCCACCTGATTGCGGATCACGCCGTCCCCGATAAAATCCGGGCGGTAAAAATCATACCCGATGGATACGTCCCGGTTTCGGATGTTGGAGCAAAAATAGATCTCCCGGTCGTGATAGTCGATCAGCAGAATGTCCGCAATCGAAGAGTTTGCGCTGCAGGTATCCTGCAGGTATCCCGTGATGACGCTTCGTTTGTTGCTGTCGTCGCGCTGCGCCTCTTTCACGGGGTTGATGTAGTCCACGATGCTGTAATTGCTGTTGAAGTACTGCTTCTGGTACAGGCGGACGAAGATGCTGTTGACGTCCTGGTATCGCTCGTCGCTGTAGTTTTTCACCTTGGCGATCACTTCGCTGTCGAAGCGGGATTCCATGTCCGACAGGATCTCCACCATGTTGGACGTCACCAGATACGACGTCAGGCCAAGCCCCAGAAAAATGATCAGGCAGTACGTCAGCATCAGCTTCAGGTAATACTTATTCTCGAGGATGAATTTATGCACGGCCGGCATCCCCCTTTCGCTAGGAAAGGCGTACGGTGATCGGTTTCCCGTGATATTCGACGTTGCCGACCGTGTGGATTTCGCCGTCCGTCACCAGTTTCACAGCGCACCGCATCTCGCACGGCAGCTTGCCCTCGGCCTGACCGAAGGTCAGCGTTTTGTCCTGCGCCCGGTAGCGAAGCGGGGTCAGGGCATAGGCGCCGTCCTCGTAGGCGTAGCCGTCGCCTGCGTCCGTATACAGCGCAAACACGCCGTCCGCGCCGTCGTATACTAGAATCTCCGCAATGGCCCCGTTTTGCTCGTCCGCATACGTGATCGGCGCGGACAGCGGCACAATCGCCCCCGCCCTGACGAACAGCGGCATCGTTGTAAGCGGCGCATCGCAGTTAACCGTCTGCCCGCCCGCGTACGCCTTCATAGTCCAGAAATCATACCACAGGGTTCCCCCCGGCAGATACACGGGCCGGGTTTTGTCCGTATCCGGAAGCGGCACGCTGTTTGGCCCGTAGTACATCGGCTTCGTCACGGGGCACACGAGCAGCGAGCGGCCCAGCATGAAGCTGTCGCTGATGCCCTTTACGTTTTCATCAGAGGCGAAATCAAACATCAGGCTGCGCATCAGGGTGTCGTTTAAAAGCGTTACGCCTGCGGCGGAGGCGTAG
>CAYRPW010000178.1:0-312 GCA_964426145.1 uncultured Oscillospiraceae bacterium | reverse complement strand
TAGATGTAGGGCAGCAGCCGGTACCGCAGCCGGATGAAACGCAGGATCGCATCGAAAAACGGCTCGCCCGGATTGCCGAAATGCCACGGCTCGCGCGGCGTATCGGTGCCGTGCGCGCGGAAGACGGGCAGAAACGCGGCGTACTGCAGCCAGCGCACGTACAATTCCCGGTATCCCAAATCGTGAACGCCCTCGTTATAATCGCCGTTCCAGAACCACAGCGGCGTCGGGTTGCCCGCCTGATCGCAGCCCCTGTTTTCATACTTGTCCTTCACGGTGAAAAAGCCGCCGATATCCAGCGTCCAGAACGGC
>CAYRPW010000177.1:0-5464 GCA_964426145.1 uncultured Oscillospiraceae bacterium | reverse complement strand
TTCTGCGAGAGCTGCGGCGACAACTTCGCCACCAGCCCGGAGACGGTGCTGTCGAACGGCGCGTTCGTCCTCTCCAGCTATGAACCGGCCGCGACCAGCTTCACGCTGACCAAGAACCCCAACTATTACGACGCCGCCCGCGTCAAGCTGGACGGTCTCAGCTATCAGGTGATCAAGGACAGCCAAACGTCCCTGCTCAGCTACCAGAACGGCGATCTGGACGTGGTCACCCTCTCCGGCGATCAGGTGGAACTTGTGGTGGACGATCCCGAATTCATCACCGTCAACGCCGGTTATCTGTGGTACATCACCGTCAACGCCAAGGACGTGCCGGAGCTTGCCAACATCAACTTCCGCAAGGCGCTTGCCGCCGCGTTTGACCGTGAGGCGATCTGCGCGTCCATCATCAAGGACGGCTCCACGCCCGCGTACTTCGCGGTGCCCGAGCAGCTTGCCACCGGCCCCGACGGCCTGGATTTCCGTGCCACCGCTCCGGAATACACCGGCTTTGACAAGGAAAGCGCCGTGGAATTCTACAATGCCGCATGCGCGGAACTCGGCAAGAGCGAGTTCCAGCTGACCCTGCTTGTGGAAGACAACGCCACCGCGCAGAACATCGCGGCGTTTATCCAGCAGGAATGGCAGAACACCCTGTCCGGCGTGACCGTCGAACTGAAGGTGGAAACCAAAAAGCAGCGCATTCAGGACATCCAGACCAGCAACTACAACACCTGCCTGACCCGTTGGGGCCCGGACTATGCCGACCCGATGACGTATCTGGGCATGTGGATAACCGACAACTCCAACAACTACGGCTTCTGGAGCAACGCGGAGTATGACGAACTCATCCGTCGCTCCGTCAGCGGTGACCTGGCGATGGATCCTGTTGCCCGCTGGGCCGCGCTGCATGAGGCGGAAGCCATCGTGATGAACGAAATGGTCATCCTCCCCGTGTACCAGAAGGCCAACGCGATGATGGTGAAGGCGTCCGTCATGAACCTGGAATGCCACTCCATGGCGCTCAACCGCGTATTCAAGAACACCTATCTGGACAAATAACCCCGTCGTCCATCGCCGCGCAGCGGCCGCAACAGCCGCTGCGCGGTTTTTGGCTGTGCCAGCAAAAACAACGCGAGAGGAGCATAGTCTATGTGGCGCTACATCGCCAAAAGACTGCTGATCTCCGTCGGCACGCTTTTTGTCATCATTTTGCTGCTGTTTACCCTGCTGCAATTTATGCCGGGTTCGCCCTTCAACGACGAAAAGCTTACCGCGGACCAGCGCGCCGTTCTGTACGAAAAATATGGGCTGGACAAGCCTGTTGTGATTCAATTTTTTAAGTATGTCGTCAACATGCTCAAAGGCGATTTCGGCGTCAGTTATACCATCAGCAAAAACACACAGATCTCCCAGCTTCTGCAAACGCGGCTGGGCGTCAGCCTGCGCATCGGCGGACAGGCGGTGCTGCTGGGCGCGCTGGTCGGGTTGATTTTGGGAATCATCGCCGCCATTTGGCACGGAACCATATGGGATACCATCGCCACCGTTATCTCCGTGATCGGCGTCAGCGTGCCGTCGTACGTGTTCGCGCTGGGGCTTGCGTATCTGTTCGGGTATCAGCTCAACTGGTTTCCGCTGCTGTACCAGACGGCAGCGCCGTATCAATCCTCCGTTATGCCCAGCGTCGCGCTGAGCATGTTTACCATTGCGTCCATCGCGCGCTTCACCCGCAGCGAAATGCTGGAGGTGCTGGGCAGCGATTATATATTGCTGGCGGAAAGCAAAGGCGTTTACGGGCCGAAGCTCATTTTGCGCCACGTGCTCAGAAACGCGCTGATCCCGATCGTTACCGTGCTTGCGCCGCTGATTGTCGGGCTGATGACGGGCAGCCTCGTGGTGGAGAAGATTTTCTCCATCCCGGGCATCGGCAGCCTCCTGGTGACCGCCATCCAATCCAACGACTACAACGTGATTATCGTGCTGAGCTTCATTTACAGCGTCATGTACATCGGCATCATGCTGGTGGTGGATATCCTCTACGGCGTGATTGATCCGCGCATACGCCTGAGCAAGGAGGCGCCGCATGACTGACGAAAAGACGCCCGCGATCGTTTTCCGGGAAGACGATTTTGTGCTCAAAGGCGCGGAAAGCACAAACCTGGACATGAACTTCGCCAGCCACAGCTTCTGGAAGGATGCGTATATCCGCTTCCGCAAAAACAAGGGCGCGATGTTCAGCCTCACGGTGATCTTGCTGATCGTTCTGCTTGCCATTTTCGGCCCCATGATCTCCCCCTACACGTATCAGGAAACGCATATCACGCAGACCAACATGGCGCCGCGCGTGCAGGGCATTGAAAAGCTGGGCATCCTCGACGGCGACGAAACGCTGAAAACATCCACCGGATCCAAGCAGAAAAACGCCTATGTGATCAATAAGGAAACCGGGGAGAAAAGCGACAGTTATTACTGGTTTGGCACCGATACCCTGGGCCGCGACATTTGGACGCGCACGTGGACGGGCACGCGCGTCAGCCTGTATATCGCCATCGTCGCCGTGCTGATCGACATGCTGCTGGGGTTGAGCTACGGGCTGATCTCCGGCTATTTCGGCGGCAAGGTCGACTCCGTTATGCAGCGCACCGCCGAAATCATCAACTCCATCCCCACGCTGGTCATCGTAACGCTGCTGATGCTGATTTTGAAACCGGGGCTTACGACCATCACCATCGCGCTGATGATCACCGGCTGGATCGGCATGAGCCGCATCGCGCGCGCGCAGATGCTCAAGCTCAAAGAGCAGGAGTTCGTGCTGGCCAGCCACACGCTGGGCGCATCCAGTTTCCGGGTGATCTTTTCGGAGATTTTACCCAACATCATCGGGCAGCTGATTACCAACACCATGTTTTCCATCCCCAGCGCCATCTTCACCGAGGCGTTTTTGAGCTTCGTGGGGCTTGGCATTCCCGAGCCCATGTGTTCGCTGGGCTCGCTGATCAGTTACGCGTTCCAGAGCTTCACCACGCATCCCTTCCAGATCGTTCCCCCCGTTATCGTGCTGGCGCTGCTCATGCTGTGCTTTAACATGCTGGCGGACGGCCTTCGCGATGCGTTCGACCCCAAGATGAAGGAGAGATAAGCCGATGCAAGACAGACAGCGTATTCTCTCCATCCGCGGGCTGGACATCAGCTTTCAGACCACCGGGGGAAGCGTCCACGCCATCCGCGGCGTGGATCTGGAACTGTACAAGGGCGAAACCGTGGCCATCGTGGGGGAAAGCGGCTCCGGCAAAAGCGTGACCATGAAGGCCGTCATGGGCATCCTGGACCGCAACAGCGTGATAGGCGGGGGCGAAATCCTGTACACCTACACGGAAAACGGGAAGGAAAAAACGGTCGATATCCTGAAAATGGACCGTAAAACCATCCGCCGCACCATCAACGGCCGTCACATCGCCATGGTATTTCAGGACCCCATGACCTCGCTGGATCCCACGATGTCCGTCGGCCAGCAGATTATGGAAGGCATGGTGCTGCACGAGCGGCTCAGCCGCCGTGCGGCATGGGAAAAGGCGGTTTCCCTGCTGACAATGGTCGGCATTACCGAGCCGGAACTGCGGATGAAAAATTTTCCGCACCAGCTGTCCGGCGGCATGCGGCAGCGCGTGGTGATCGCCATCGCCCTGGCCTGCGATCCGGACGTGCTGATTTGCGACGAACCCACCACCGCGCTGGACGTAACCATACAGGCGAAAATTCTGGAACTGATCAAGAAGGTGCAAAAGGAGCTGGGCATCAGCGTGATCTATATCACGCACGATCTGGGCGTGGTCGCCAAGGTTGCGGATTACGTCAACGTCATGTACGCGGGCAACATCGTGGAACGGGGCCGGATCGACGAAATTTTCTACGATCCCCGCCATCCCTACACGTGGGGCCTGCTGTCCGCCATGCCCGATCTGGATACCAACGACACGCGCCTGTACGCCATTCCGGGCAGCCCGCCCAATCTGATGCATGAAACGCAGGGCGACGCGTTCGCCCCCCGCAACATTTTCGCGATGCATATTGACGATCGTTTGATGCCGCCGATGTTTAAAATTACGGAAACGCACAGCGCGGCAACCTGGCTGCTGCACGAAAACGCGCCGAAGGTTTCTATGCCGCCGGAACTCAAGGCGCGCATCGAACGTTTGCTAAAGGAGGCGGAACTATGAGCGCGGGCGCCCCGCTTTTACAGGTGAAAAACCTGAAACAGCATTTCCGCGTCAGCCGCAGCTTCACCGTCAAAGCCGTGGATGGCGTCAGCTTTGACATTTATCCCGGGGAAACCTACGGGCTGGTCGGGGAGAGCGGTTCGGGCAAAAGCACCATCGGCCGCAGCGTGATCCGCCTGTACGAGCCCACCCAGGGCAGCCTTGTGTTCGACGGGATGGATATCGGCGGCAAGCTGAGCCGCGGCACCCAGCAGCATCTGCGCACGGGCATGCAGATGATCTTCCAGGATCCCATGGCTTGCCTCAACCCGCGCAAAAAGGTGAGCGACATCATTGCGCAGGGGCTGGATATCCACCACCTGTGTGCCACGCGCAAGGAGCGCAACGATAAAATTTCCGAGATTCTGGAGCAGGTGGGCCTTGCGCCGGAGCATGCGGACCGTTACCCGCACCAGTTTTCCGGCGGCCAGCGCCAGCGCGTGGGCATCGCGCGCGCGCTGATTATGCGGCCCAAGCTCATCATCGCCGACGAATGCATCTCCGCCCTGGACGTGAGTATTCAGGCGCAGGTTGTAAACCTCATGAAGGATATTCAGCAGAACACCGGCTGCGCTTACCTGTTCATCGCGCACGATCTGAGCATGGTCAAGTATATCAGCGACCGCATCGGCGTGCTGCATATGGGACACCTGGTGGAGACCGGCGCGAAGGACGAAATCTTCCGCAACCCCATCCACCCGTATACGCAAAGCCTGCTGTCGGCCATTCCGCACCCAAACCCGGTGGTGGAGAAAAAGCGCGTGGCCCTGAGCTACGACTACAAAGCCTTCGGCCTGGATTACACCAAAGGCACGCAGCACCTGGTGGAGGGCTCGCACCGCGTTCTCGCCACCGACGAGGAGTACGCCAGCTGGACAGCGTAACGGCGCACCCATTGCCAAACCGAAAAAAGCAAGGTTGAAACGGAAGCGGAGCCGCGCATGCGCGGCTCCGTTTTTGCTTTGTTTGAGAATTCCGTTACCGCACCGGTTACTTGCTTACTTCCTTGGAGGAGGTCTTCTTTTCGCCGATGGAGAGGAGGAGGTTCAAGAGGATGCCGAAGATCGCCGCACCGGCGATGCAGGGCACCTGCAGGCCGAAGAAGGGGATCGTGCCGCCGAAGGTGAATTCGCCGCCGATGCCGATGATCATCACGCAGGCGATGACCGCGATGTTTTTGGCGGAGAACATGTCGGCCTTCTTATCGA
>CAYRPW010000176.1:861-5467 GCA_964426145.1 uncultured Oscillospiraceae bacterium | reverse complement strand
CAGCGGCAGCTTGGACAGCGGGCTTAAATCGGTCACCGTGTTGCCGCCGATATCAAGTATCTTTAAATTCCACATATTCTCCAGAACGCTGATGTCGGATATCTCATGATCGATCAGGGTCAGATGGCTGAGGTTTACGAACGGCGCGAGACTGGAGATATCCCGGATTGCCGGATCGCCCTCGTTCTCGCGGTTCATCCATAAGTCCTCAATTTTTTCGGCTTCGGCCACCGTGATGTCCCCCTCGGGCTTGCCCATCTGTTTTCGCACCAGTTCTTCCAGCACCGGATCGGTGAACGTAACCACGTCGCTCCCGTCCGCGGCAGAAGCGGTCAGCGCCAGGCCGTTCAGGCTCAGCAGGAGTAAAAGCACCACAACAACGTTCAGCAGCTTTTTCATGCAAAGTTCCTCCTTCAGTTCAGCTCAATACGGGTTCCGCCGCATCGGCGGCGCGGCCCAGGTGGCGCAGGCAAAGCGTTTGAATTTCACGCAGCGTTTCGATGGCGGCGCGCTTGCTGGAGCCGCCCCCGCTGTTTTTGCCCCACAGGTAATCGAAGTGTTTTTGAAACTCGTCGATGAGCATCATCTGGTCGGAATAGATCATCAGCGGTTCGTCCACGTTCCAGGAATGGATCATGACGTGCTTGTTGTTTTTGATATGCCAGCAGGAGTTGGGCATGAACTGGCTTTCATCCTCCAGGAGGATCACGTGGAAGTTGGGTACGCGCTCCAGATAGCGGATGTAGCCGCCGATCAGCCCGGCGCAATCCTCCGCCTCCAAATACCATACGCCCGAATCCATAAAGTACATCGCGGGCATCTTGCACCGGCCGGTTCGGGCGATTTCACGCAGTTTGGGAAGCGACAGCACCTCCCGGAAGCGGGAATCCAGCAGCACCTGGTCCATCGCGTCCTTGAAACGCCCGAACTCCACGTACCGCCATTCGTACTGCTCCCCCTGGTGGCCGAAGTCCTTGAGCACCTTGCCGTACTGCTCCACGGTCATAAACATGGGGTTCAGGCCGCATTTGATCACGTCCAGGCTGCCGGGCACGCCGTACTCCTCGAAGAAGGTTTCGATAATGCTGCGGGCAAAGCTGTCGTCATAGGCGGTCATCATCGGGCGCGCAAAGCGCAGGGAATGCTCGAAGTTGTCCAGCATATCGCTGATCACCGCCTGCTCGCGGATCACCACCAGCACGGGCCGGCTGTTTTTCTGCGTGGCCTCGGTGATGCACAGCGCCGCGCGGCCGGGCAGCATCAGGTGTACGGCGGTGGTGAAGGTCTGCGGCGTGCCCTGGATGATGTTGAGCTGCAGGCTTCCGGAAACCAGCAGCTGCATATAAGCGGATACCAGCCTGCCGGAAGCCGCGGAATTGTTGGCGGACTGCACCAGCATGCGGACGATGAGCTTCTTCTGGAGAACCGCATCCTGTACGGCGGCTACGAACGGCCGGTACACCGCGAATGCCGCCGCCTCGCTGGACAGGTAAATCATAATGGTCTGGCCGCTTCCCACGGCGGCAAGCTCGGCACGCAGCGCGGAAATGATCTCCTCCGTGCCGATGCCCGCCGTTACCTCCCCGGCGGTCTGCACGGCGGCGCTTGCGGGCATATGCTGCACCGCATGGTGGAAGCTGTTGACGACCATCAGATTGGTGAATTGCTCCTCTTCCGATAAAAGGGATTGGACGTCCGCCTCGGGGTACAGCCAAAGCGCAAGGCGGGCCGCATCCGCCGTGGTGGGCGGCAGCGGCACGCTGGCAAGCTGCGCCTGCAGCCATGCGGCGTTCTGCGCCGAATGATTGCGTTTGGCGATGTAACTTGCAATGGCAAGCGCATATTCGTTCACGTTGCGGTTGCTGCACCCCAGTTTGCGCCACCGGCTCACCAGGGAGGGATCCACGCCGATGGCTTTGGCAAGCTGCACGCTGGTGATGCCGTATTGGTGCAGCAAAGCCTTCAGGTTCTTCGCGAAAATCTCACGACAGGCCACAAAATGCCCCCTTTATGCGGTTGATGGTTCGACGGTATAAGGAAAGTATAGGTTTCCATAGGCTGGAAGTCAAGAAAGATAACCGTTTGTCCGTGACAAAACATGGACAAACGAAATCCGGCCGGAAAATGCGTTTCCCGGCGGTTTGCAGCCGCGCCCTGCGTTTTTTTCGGGCTCGTTTGTGAAAGCGATTCTGCGCTTATGGACTCGCATGAAAAAACAACCGCCTTTTGGCGGTTGTTTATTGCGTATCCGGTATGGGATTATTTACACGGGTTACCCTTTGCCCTGCGGACTTCCCGCCGGCGGGTTTCTCAGATCGTCAGGGTGAGTTCGGCAACGCTGCAGGGCGGCAGCGTGCAGCGCACGCCGTCCGCGGAAGCCGTGACGTCCTTCATGGCCGCAATGGATACGGGCTGGTGCGTAAAATCGTTGTAGGCGTTCATCGCGCCGGTTAGCAGGCGGCCTGCCGCGCTTTCCACGGGCACGCCCGGCGAAAGTTTCAGCTCGGCGGGCGCATCCAGCGCGGTGTTGCTCACGGTGACGGTCAAAACGCGGCCTTTTTTGGACGCGGTCAGGCTTAAGGCCGGCACCGTATAGCCGCCGACGCCCGCCGTGCCCGCCTCAGCTTCGTGGGAAATCAGCGTCGCGTCGTGGTGCGCCTTGTACAGATCGAACACGTGGTAGGTCGGCGTGAGCGCCATACGGTCTCCCTCGGTCAGGATGACCGCCTGCAGCACGTTTACGGTCTGGGCAAGGTTTGCCATCACCACGCGGGTGCAGTTTTTGTTGAAAACGTCCAGCGTAAGCGCCGCCACCAGCGCGTCGCGCATGGTGTTCTGCTGGTAGAGGAAGCCGGGGTTGGTGTCGGGCTCCACGTTGTGCCAGCAGCCCCATTCGTCCACGATCAGGCCCACGTGGTGCTCGGGGTCGTATTGATCCATAATCGCGAGATGCTTTGTCACCAGCTCGTCCATCTTCAGCGCGTTGCAGAGGGTTTGATAGTAAAGCGTTTCGTCAAACGCGGTCGCGCTGCCTTTGTTGTACCAGTCGCCGGTGGGAACGGTGTAATGGTGCAGTGTCAGCGCGTCCATCATTTTGCCCGCGTTCTTCATCAGCGTGTCGGTCCAGGCATAATCGCCGGAGCTTGGCCCGCAGGCGATTTTGTACAGCTTGCGGCTGCCGTAGCTGCGGCAATAGGTTTGGTAGCGCCGGTATTCGTTGGCATAATACTCCGGCGTCATGTTGCCGCCGCAGCCCCAGTTCTCGTTGCCCACGCCCCAGTATTTCACGCCGAAGCTTTCCTTGCGGCCGTTTTCCCAGCGGCGCCTGACGACGGTCGAATCCCCGTCGCTGTTGACGTATTCCACCCAGTCCGCCATTTCGCGCACCGTGCCGGAGCCTACGTTTGCGTTGATGTAAGGCTCGCAGCCGATCTGCGCGCACAGCTCCAGAAACTCGTGCGTGCCAAAGGAGTTATCCTCCACCACGCCGCCCCAGTGCGTGTTTACCATGCGTTTGCGGCCTTCCCGGGGGCCGATGCCGTCTTCCCAGTGGTATTCGTCGGCAAAACAGCCGCCCGGCCACCGAAGCACCGGCGTTTTGATGTGTTTGAGCGCGCCGACCACGTCGGCACGCATGCCGTTTACATTCCGGATGGGGGAGCTTTCGCCCACGAACAGCCCCTGATAGATGCAACGGCCCAAATGTTCGCTGAAATGCCCATAGATGTTTTTGTTGATGGTTCCCAGTTCACGGTCCGGTTTCAGGGTGATGTCGATCATAAGGGTCTCCCTCTCCAAGTTAATCACCATTTGGGGTTTGCCAGCGGGCAGCGCATGGCGCGCTTCGCGGCGCGGATTTCCACATAGCAGCCGCACTGGGCGCATGTGCCGCGGTTGAGCTCGCCGCACGCCCTGCACAGTGTAAGCCTGCGGGCGTATTCCGCGGCGTCCGCACGCTCGCCGTCGGGCAGCAGGCGGATTCGTTCCTCTATTATAGCATAAAATGCCCGTTCGTCCGCTATTTCTTCCAGCAAACAGCGCCTGCAGGGCGCGGCATGATCCATACGATTGTCCCCTCCCCGCGATGGTTTATAGATCCGGCGCTTCCCAGCCGCGGTACTGCACGATGCTCTGCGGCCGTTTGAGCGTATGTTCCAGCCCCTCGGGGTTCCGGTACCGGCGCGGGGTTGCGCCGATCATCTGCTGGAAACAGCGGTTGAAGCTTGATACCGATACGAACCCTACCGCTTCGGCAATGTTTAAAACGGCCTGGTCGGTGGTCTGGAGCATGGTGCAGGCGCGCGTCACGCGGGTCTGGTTGATAAAGTTGTGCGGGGTGCTTCCCATAATGGTTAAAAACAGACGGCGGAAATGCGTTGTGGACAGGTGACACATCTCCGCAAGTTCGTCCACGGAAATTTTGCGCATGTAGTTTTCGTTTATATAATTAAGCGCAGGCGTGAGCACCAGCGTGTCCTTGCGCTTCTTCACGGCGGGGGTATCCGCGCTTGCCTTCAGCGCGCGTGTAATTTCAAAAAACAGCGCGACCAGCAGCCCCTTCGTGGCCTCCCGGTAGTGCGGCTGCTGGGTTTTCATCTCATCGATG
>CAYRPW010000176.1:0-851 GCA_964426145.1 uncultured Oscillospiraceae bacterium | reverse complement strand
TGCCAGGAAACGGATCTTTGGGAAATCGTCTCCCCGGAACAGGTGGATAAAGCTCTGCGGGCTGAAACCCGCAAGCTCGAAATCCTCCCCGGTGTGCAGCGTTTCGGACAGAAGCTCCCGCATGTCCACAAACAGGTAGCTCCACAGGCTGCTCGTTCCGCGGGCGGAATAGGTGGTGTGCGGCACGTGCCTTGGCAGCAGCGTAACGTCGCCCGCGTGGAAGGTATAGGGTTCGTCGCGCACCAGCAGCGTGCCGGAATTCGTGTGGCAGACGCCGATTTCCAAACAATTGTGGAAATGGAGGCGCTTGCTTTTCACATCGGAAATATGCCACTGCTCGCCGTCCAGCAGCAGCGCGGGGAAATCGATATTCAGCTCGTACACCCGGTATTCGATCACCTGGCGGGCCCGCCTGGCCATAGCGCTCGCCTCCTGCCGTTACTGTACCAGAGTGTGTGGGCAATTTCAACCATCTATCCGGAAGAATATTGCAATAATAGAGCCGCATGGCGCAAAAACAGCCAAATATCACATATAATGATCGGATGTGCGAAAATAAAAGGCCGTTTTTGCATAATTGTTGGTTGATATTCGATGGATTCTTCCGGCGATGATTTGTATAGTATAAGCATACCATACAGATACGAATCGCTGCATTGCCATTTGTAATTTTGGAGGACAGCCTGTTTTGAGCGATCGGAAAACCGCCGTCATCAACAGCCGCACCGGTTTGCTGGCCCGCACCCTGCGCAACGCATGGAAGCGCGACTGGCAATTATACCTGCTGCTTATTTTGCCGGTTGCGTTCGTGATCATTTTCAAGTACGCGGCATACCCCGGCCTGCGCATCG
>CAYRPW010000175.1:0-5474 GCA_964426145.1 uncultured Oscillospiraceae bacterium | reverse complement strand
TGTCACCTGCGCGATGGCGCGGGCATCACGTACGTCCGTGTACGCTCAGACCCGCGCCACGCTTGGTTTCTAGCATACGCGGCCTTTTGAACAGGCTGTCATACCGCTTTCAAACGAGGTATATCAGCAGTCTGAGAGCCGCGCATTCTGCGCGGCTCTTTTGTTGTTCAGGTTTCCAGCGCTTTGCGCGTTTCCTTGAGCTGATGGATGATCTGCAAGTGCTGCGGGCACTTCTTCTCGCACTTCCCGCATTCCACGCACACGGATGCATCCAATCCCTGCTGCTTATACCAGTCTTCCTTACGGTCCGCAAACGCAACCAAGGTCCGCTTGTATTCCTTCTGGGCATACTCCGTCAGCTTATACACGCGGTGATAATTCATCAGCTGAAAGAGGTGCGGGATATTGATCTTCTGCGGGCAGGGCATGCAGTAATTACAGCCTGTGCAGTACAGGTCCATCAGGCGTTTGTTCTCATCCAGCATTGCCTTGACCTGTTCCACCTCGGCATCGCTGAGCTGCCCGCCGATGGAAGCAACCTGTACATTTTCCAGCAGCATTTTTTCATTTTCCATACCCGAAAGCGCGATGTTCACGTTCGGGTTGGCAAGCACAAACCGCAGCGCCATTTCGGCGGAACTCCTGATTTCGCTCTTGAGCAGATTTTTTACAACGTCGGACGGCGCACCCAGCCGCCCGCCTCCGACCGGCCCCATAATGATGACGCCAAGCCCGTTCTTCTTCGCGTGTGCGATCGCTTCTTCATTGCTGCGATCCAGAAGGTTATATTGACAAAGCACCGAGGTGAACAATCCGCTGTCGATAATCGGAAACATGTTTTCCGGGCGATCGTGGAACGAGAAGCACAGATGGCGGATCAGCCCTTCCTGCAAGGCCTTGCGGGCGTCGTCTACCGGGCCGCCCGGCATTTCCATCTTTCGGAAGTTCTCCAGGTTGATCCCCCACAAATGATAAAAATCAATATGGTCGGTATCCAGAACTTTTAACGAATGCTCGAGATTTTTCCGCCATTTGCCGCCGGCCGAATCGGTGGCGGGGTTTTTGGTTGATAAATACACCTTCTCCCGCCAGCCTTTCAGCGCAAGCCCAACCGCGCGTTCGCTGTCCTTCCCGCAATAGTAAGGGGCGGTATCCACATAGTTCACGCCCAGGGAAAATGCCTTTTGCATCAGCGGTACTGCCTTTTCGTCGTCCACATGTCCCTCGCTGGCCATGGGAAGGCGCATGGCTCCAAACCCAAGCGCGGATAATGCAATGCCGGTTTGCCCAAACGTTTGATAAATCATTTTTTTCTCCTTACGCATTTTGTCGATTCGGTTGATTATAAAAGAGAAAACTCCACGCGAAGCGCATGGCCGATCAGCGACACATCTGGCAGCGCGCAGGGTTCCGCGGTATATTCCCGGTCGTAACTTTGCAGCAGTATGTGCAGCGCGTCCGTCTTTTTCACCTTTCGCAGCATGCGCTGCCCTTTGTATTCCAGCAGCATCACCGCATTGTCGATCGGGCTGCCCGCCGGTACGATAAAGCATAGATCGCCCTTGAGAATGCGGAAACCGCGCATGCTGTCGTCGGGCATCTGGTAATAGAAAACTTTGTCGGGAGAAGCGCCCTCGATTCGCCCCTGCATAACGGGCAGAAGCCGGTGGTCTACTTCCTTCATCACGGCATTCATTACGGGAACACGTTTTAAAATGCTGGTCAGCGCGTCCAGCCAAACGCTTCCCGAAACGGTGTCGTTTGCCTTGTCGTCCTCATAAAACACGGGTACGGCTTCCCGGGCTGCTACCGGCTCAGCCGCAGCCGGTTTCTTCGGGATGACGGTTTCCAGATCCACGGTGGCGGCGATATCGTCCAACGTGAACCCCTGCTCCGTTTGTTCGTTCAAGCCGACTTTTTTTAGAATTCTGCGCGCTTGATCGTCGGGTATAATGCGCTTTCCTTCTTCAACGTCTTTTAAGTACTGCTCGCTTACACCGCTGAGCTTCGCAACCTGTTTCAACGTCATCGTGCGCCGCAGGCGTTCGGTTTTCAGTAAATCTCCCAGTCTGCTCATGGCATCTCCTCCGTGGTTTTGGTGTTCACAACCATTATAACATAGCAGGAAAAGAATCAGGCATGTCGAATAGAGGAAACTGGTTGTTTTTGGCCAAATCACTGATGGTGGCCGCAATATCCCATCAACCGGATAAGGAGATTATTTTGCCGGAAGACAAGAATTCTTTTCAAAGCGTCGACGTGAGCCAGGAAGTTCTCCGTGCTTTGGACGCGATGAACATTCATGAGATGACTCCCGTACAAGCGCAAACCCTGCCGCTGATGATGGAGGGCCGCGACGTGATCGCCATTGCTCCGACGGGCACTGGAAAAACGATTGCATTTGGGATTCCAATGCTGGAATACGTGGATCTGAAAGATGATCGTGTGCAGGAACTGGTACTCCGTGAACTCAGTTTGCAGATTGCGGAGGAAATCAAAAACCTTTCGCAGTTCATCAAGGGTATCAAAATAGCTGTTCTTTATGGGGGCCAGCCGATCGTAAAACAAATCAACCAGCTGAAGCGGGGCGCGCACATCATCATTGCGACGCCCGGCCGCCTGCTGGACCATATGAACCGGGGCAATATTCGGCTCGATCATGTGCATACCATGGTGCTGGACGAAGCCGACGAAATGCTGAACATGGGCTTTGTGAAAGACGTTACCAAAATTATCGAAGCCACGCCTGCCGATCGCCAGCTGGTGCTCTACTCCGCCACCACCAACCCGGACGTTCAAACCATCGCGTGGAAATATCAGCAGGATCCGGTGGAGGTAATCGTTCCCGCAACCAAAGAGAACAGACCGCAAATCACGCAGTATGTGATCGAATCCGACGCAAAGAATAAGTACGAACACCTGCTCTATCTGCTTGACAGCGACGAGTTCAACCGGATCATGGTGTTCATCAATACCAAGGATATGACGCAGCGGTTGGCAAACCGCCTGCAAAAGGCCGGATACGGCGCCGAATGTTTGCACGGCGATATGCGTCAAAGCGCGCGGAACCAGGTAATGGAAGGTTTCCGCAAAGGGAAATTCCAGGTGCTGCTCGCTACGGACGTCGCCGCCCGCGGCATTGACGTTGACGATGTGGAGGCCGTGATTAATTACGATCTTCCAAACGAGAACGAATATTACCTGCACCGCATCGGCCGCACAGGCCGCGCAAAAAAACACGGCGTTGCATTTACGCTGCTCACCTATACGGAAAGCGTGCGCTTTGATATGATATTGAAATATATCGACGCGCAACCTGTTTTGCTGCGTTTCAACGAGCTCGGTATTCTCTGCAACAAAGAAGGCGCCGCCTTTTTTGAGAATATTTAGGGGGCAACCGAAAATGGCTGAGGATCAAGGTAGAAATCTGGCCGCACAGCGGCGCGAGCAAAACGGTCTGGTCTATTTCGACCGCGGGATCATCACCGGCAAGGACGGGAAACGCTACCAACGGTACGCCATTCAAACGCATTTCGTGGAAGTCAACGAAAGTAACGTTGCGCTGGTTGAAAAATACGTTCGGCCGCTTTATCAGCAAGGCGACGTCCTCTCCTTCGGCGCTAAGGTTATGTGTATGTGCACCGGCAATGTTCGCACACGCGATCAGGTAAAGCCGGGATTCTTTGCCAAGATGATGTGGCGCTTTGCAGGCATCAATTCAACCGGCGTGGGAATGCACGAGCCGTACAAGCTGCAGCTGGTAATCGACATGGTCGGGCTGCCTCGCGTGCTGCTTGCCGCGTTTCTGAGCGCCGTAACCCGGCCGTTCGGGGTTAAAGGTTTGTTTTATAAGGTATGCGGTAAGGGCGTAGGCGGCATCGACGGTTTTTATTTCCGTTCCAGCTTCAAGCGGTATCACGAACTGGCTACGATCAACCCGCCCAATCCCGACGCGCTGTGCGACGAGCTTACCGGAAAGACCGGCATTCCCGTCGTTCTGATGGACGCCAACGATATTCAGCGCGACCAGCTGGGAAAATCGAATAATTTCCCGTTGTCGGACGAGCAAATCCAGGATGCTATGCGCGATAATCCCAGCGGGCAGGGCGGCGAACTTACGCCGTTGATCCTGATCCGGCCGTTGTGAAAACCAGCAGATAACCATCCAAATTGGTGCGCTCGGTAACCTGAATTCCATCGATATGAAGCATATCCATACAGGCCAGCAGGATTGCAAACCCGTGTACGACGATGTCCGCCCGGTCTGGCGGTATAGATTGAATTGCTCTGCGCTGTTCCTTGGATAATCCCGTCAGGTTTGCAACCGCGTGCTGCAGCGCAGAGCGCCCGACAATAAACCCTTCGACGCCCTGGGCCGCATCCCAATCGATATTCCGCAGATACGTTGCGGCAGCCGTCATCGTTCCGCCGACGCCAACCCAAACGGTTGGCGTTTTAATTTTCTGAAGCTGCGGAAAATGAAGCGCCACAAGCTCTTTCACATGCGTTTTTACACGGTCTGCGTCGGCAATGGTTTCAATCGGCATTTCGCGGTATAAACGCACCGCCCCGGCCTGTATGCTTGCGGAGAATCCGATCGTCTCCCCTTCTCCGATCACAATCTCCGTCGAACCGCCCCCGATGTCGATCATACCGCATTTTTGAAAGCCTGCGGCTCCGATAAAAGAAAGCTTCGCCTCCAGCTCACCCGAGCAGACGGTAAGCAAAAGACCCGTATCGGCTGCGAGAACGTCGATTATTTCCTGCTGGTTGGCAGCATCGCGCACGGCACTGGTTGCAAACAAGCGCACTGTTTGCGCATGGAGAGACAATGCCTTGCATTTCATCGCGTTGATCGTCTCGCTTAGCAAACGTATCATTTCCGGCGCGACGTTCAGCTTTGAATCCAAAGACGCAAAAACGCGCAGCCCCGCCCGATCGCGAAGGACTGTGCGCAGCCGGCCGTTTTCATGATCGGCAACCAGCATGCGAAGCGAGTTGGAACCGATCCCGATAACAGCTTCTCTCACGGCGTCGTCGTTCCCTGTGTTCCGTATAATACTTCCGGGTTGGTGATGACAAAGCGCAGCTCATCCGACTTCATATATCCGTACTTCGTGCGGGCGATATTTTCGATAAACGCGTCGGTGCCAAGCGCGGCAAGCGTTTCCTGAAGCTTATTCTGCTTGTTTTCCAGATATTGATGGTAGGACAGCGCCTCGATGTAGCGCTCGTCCAGCGTTTTAATCTCGTTTTGCTTGTGAAAGAACAAAAACGTAAAAGCGAGGGTAAGAATCACGATCAGGATAATCACAGGCAAAATTTTCACTCTGACGGGCATGCCACCACTCCCTCGCGCTCTCTATTGCTTTCGTTCGTTATTATCATAGCATGAAACAAAAGTGGCGGCAAGTTTAGGGGATGTCGCGCGTTGATACCACATCCACGCCGGTTCCGCAAACATCCTTACATAT
>CAYRPW010000174.1:2415-5509 GCA_964426145.1 uncultured Oscillospiraceae bacterium | reverse complement strand
AATTATCGTGATTCGCTGAGCGTGTCGCGCACGTAGCCCGCGAGGATATCCACAATCCGCGCGTTCCGGCCCCCGTTGGCCACAATCACATCCGCAAGCTCGATGTAGTTGCGGATGTATTGGTTATACATGGGTTTTACGGTGGTCAGGTACTGCGCGGAAATATTGTCGATGCTGCGGCCGCGCTCGTTGATGTCGCGCTCAATGCGCCGCAGCAGGCAGATATCCGTTTCCACGCTCATGTAGAGCTTCAGAAACATCTTCTCGCACAGCCTGGGATCATGAAACACATGGATGCCCTCCACGATGCACACGTCGCCGGGCACAATCCGTTCGGTTTCGTGGTCTGCGCGGCGGTGGATGGAATAATCGTACGCCTTGCGGGTGATGGATTTTCCCGCAAGCAGCGCTGTGATATCGCTTAAAAACAGATCGTGGTCGAAGATTCCCGGCTCGTCGTAGTTTTGCCGCGCGCGCTCGGGAAAGCTCAAATTCGGAAAATCCCGGTAATAGCTGTCATGGTTTACAATCATGCAGCCGTCGCCGATCGCCGTTTTCAATTCCTGTGCCAGCGTGCTTTTGCCGCTTCCGCTTGCGCCGCAAATGCCGATGAGTAGCATGGAACCACAACCTAACTGTTTTTATTGCAGACGCGGTTTGGCCGTATTAATCCTGAACCAGGAACTCTTCCATCACGTAGCCCTCGGCCGCGTCGGTTTTTACCCGCACCCAGCCCTCCTGGGGCATGCGCTCCAGCACTAAAAGCGGCTGGTCCTTATACAGAAGCATCAGAATTTCCGAGGACAGGTTCGGCTCCGCCCGCAGATTCAGCCACGAGTTCTCGCCGATGTTCGCCACCTTGGCGGTCCACTGCCCTTCCGCAGCCGTCTGGGTCTGGGGCATCAAGGTGGGGCGCGGCGTGGGGGAAGGCGGCGGATCGGCAGGCTTTGTGAATACGGAGGAAACCTCCGGCAGCGTCGCGGTCACGTTGGGGTAGCGCATCAGGGTCACGCCGGGGTAGTAGAAGGCGAGGATATCCGTGTACGGCAAGCCGTAAACGCTTGCCATCTGCTCCGCGCCGTATTGGCTCATACCCACGCCGTGGCCGAAACGGCGGGCTTCCACCACAAACGAATCATCGGTTTGCGTAACCGTCCACAGCTCGTCGGCATAGAGGTTGATGCTCAGATCGAGCGCTTTTTCCACGTCCGGGAAAATCGGCAGGGTGAGCGTCACCGCTTCCTCCGCGGGCACAAACGGGCCGTAAACGGGTTCCGGGGTCGGCGTAGGCGCGGGGGTTTCGGCGGGGGTGAGCGTCGGGCTCGGCGCCGGGACCTGCGTTGCGGGCGGCGCGGTAAAAAGGCTGACCTCCACCTGGTCGCTGAGGGCGGAGGTATCAGGCGTTGCAGTAACTACTACGGGGTCGGTGCGCGTGCGCGCGGAATAAGTCAGCGTGATACGGAACTGCGTATACAACCGCGATGGCGCGGCAAACGCAGGCGTGTCCAAGGTTACGGAGAGAATGGTATCGATGCGCAGGCTTTCGCCCGCCGCGTCGTACCCCTGAGAAAGCAGGGTATCCCGGAGGGTTTGGGCAAGCAGCGCGCGCAGGCCGTACGGAGTCTGCTCCGGCACGGACGCGGCTTTGGGAAGAACGGCGGTGCGCACCACGCTGTGCGGGTTTTCCAGATCGTAAGGGTCGTCGCGCATATCCAGATAGCCCGTATCCCCGCCCGGGCCCCAGTAATTATCCGCAAGCTCGGTCTGCCCGCCGTTGGAGGAACCGTAATAGCACATCGCCAGGCCGCCGTTATAAAACGCGCACACGCCCGCGGTCGCCCGCACGGCCTCCGCGGTGCGGGTATCGCCGAACTGCCTGCCCTTGAACACCTGATCGTTGGTGGTGTCCACCAGGTCATACTCGGCGGCGGCGCTGCTTTGCGCCTTGCGCACGGCATAGGTGCGCGCGGCTACGGCCTGCGCCTTCAGCGCTTCCAGCGGGAAGGATTCGCTCATTTCGTAGGGGACCACGCCCAGCAGATACTCCTCCGCGCCGATGGAGAGGATGGGCCGGATGACCCCGTCTTTCACCGTAAGCGACAGGCTTCCCTCGTACAGCGCTGTGGAAAGCCCGGTAAACCGCAGGCCGTTTTCCCCGCCGTCCTCGCGCCGGTACCGGGTCAGCGTGAGCGCCGTGCCGCCGCCAAGCCGCAGACCCTGGTATTCCACGTAGAGAAGGCCGTCGATCAAAAGCACGGTGATGCGGCTATCGGTTGGAAACAAGAGCGTCAGCCCGCCGAAATCCATGGCGTAGGTGCCGTTTACCTCGATGTCCGCCTGCGTGGTGATCCCGAGGCGGGAAAGCAGCACCCGAAGCGTTTCGGGCATCAAGCCCTGCGCGGCGGGAATGTCCGCGGTCCCGTCGCTTTGCACGGGCAGCGCCGTGGTGAAACCGTCAAGCGGCGTCATTAGCAGCGCAAAAAGCAGCGGCAGGGAACATAGCGTGCGGAAATATCGGCGTTTCAAGGCAGCCTCCCGTTCTTCAGTCCTCGGGTTTATGCAGGGTATCGCAGTACAGGCAGCGGTAGGTGAGTTTTTCCCGGTTCGCAAGCACGAAAACGTGCTCGATTTCCTGCTCCGTCTGCGTAATGCAGCGCGGGTTCTTGCACCGCAGCACGTTCACCACGCGCTCGGGCACGGACAGCCGCTGTTTGCGGATCAGCACGCCGTTTTGAATGGTATTCACGGTCGCACCCGAATCGATGGAGCTGATGATTTCCACGTTGAGCGGGATCAGCTCGTCGATCTTGATGATGTCCTTGCGCCCCATGCGCGCGGATTTCGCGTTTTTGATGATGGCTACGGAGCAATCCAGCTTGTCCAGCCCCAGATGCCGGTAGATGCGCATGGCGCGGCCGGCGTGGATGTGGTCGATCACATAGCCGTCCTGAATCTCATTGATATTCATTTGGGTAATGATCTTGCTGATGTCAGGATCAAGCTCTTCCACGCTGAAACGGGAAGAAAGTGTTTCAGGATTGATCATCAGTCCTCCGTTGTTCCTGGTATTTTTATCCTGCGAAAACATCAGGGC
>CAYRPW010000174.1:0-2405 GCA_964426145.1 uncultured Oscillospiraceae bacterium | reverse complement strand
AGCGCCTGGCGCATATGCTTGCCGTAGAGGGTCTGTTTAAAGTAACAGGCGCGGGGGTCATTGTCAACCGCAACGCTGATTTCGTTCACGCGCGGCAGCGGGTGCAGAATACTCAAATCCCTGCGGGCGGGCTTCAGTTTCTCCGTGGTCAGAATATAGCTGTCCTTCAAACGCACGTAGTCCGCCTCGTTAAAGAAGCGTTCCTTCTGCACGCGGGTCATGTAGAGGATGTCCAGCGTCCCGATCACATCTTCCAGGCGCTCTACCTCAGTAAACGGAACGCCGACGGCTTTCATTCCCTCGCGCAGATATTCGGGGATGCGCAACTCCACCGGCGAGATCAGCACGAAGCGGATGGATTTGTACCGCGCCATGGCGTTCATCAGGCTGTGCACGGTGCGGCCGAACTGCAGATCGCCGCACAGGCCGATCACCAGCTGGCTGAGGCGGCCCTTTTCCCGCCGGATGGTCAGAAGGTCGGCCAAAGTTTGCGTGGGGTGATGGTGGCCGCCGTCGCCGGCGTTGATGACCGGCACCGGGGAAAACGCCGCGGCCACCGCGGGCGCGCCTTCCTTGGGGTGGCGCATGGCGATCAGATCGGCGTAGCAGGCCACGGTGCGCACCGTATCGGCCACGCTCTCGCCTTTGGACACGGAGGAAGCCGCCGCGTCCGCAAACCCAAGCACGTGCCCGCCCAGCGAAAGCATGGCGCTTTCGAAGCTCAGCCGCGTGCGGGTGCTGGGCTCGTAGAACAGCGTGGCCAGGATTTTTGCCTTCATCGCGTCGGCGTAGTCGCCCGGATGGGCGATGATGTCGTCCGCGGTATCCATGAGTTGATCCAGTTCCTCGGGGGTCCAGTCGAGGATATCCAGCATGTGTCTCATCGGGCGGTCATCCTTTCCGTTATTTCGAAAGCGCTGCCATCCAGCTTTCGTCCGCCGGGTTATCGCGGAAGCGCAGCAGCGCCTGCCGGTGTTCGGGCTTGATGTAATGCAGCTCGGCGGCGACGTTCACCAGAACGTCCAGGTTGGTCAGGCTCACGTTGCGCACGTTCGCGGCCGCAAGCCGGTCGACGCCCACCTGCATGCCGTAGGTGAAGATGCTCGCGATGCCAAGCACCTCCGCGCCCGCCTCGCGCAGCGCGTCCACCACCTCAATCACGCTGCCTGCGGTGGAAATCAAATCCTCGATCACCACCACCTTCTGTCCCGGCTCGAGCTTGCCTTCGATGCGGTTGTTCCGGCCGTGGCTTTTCTCGCTGCTGCGCACGTAGCCCATCGGCAGCCCCATCAGCTGCGCGGTCATCGCCGCGTGGGGGATGCCCGCGGTACTGGTGCCAAACAGCGCTTCGCAGGCGGGGTATTCGGTTTGGATTACTTGTTGCAGGGCGTTTTCAATCTGCGTGCGCACTTCGGGGTAGGAAAGCGTCAGCCGGTTATCGCAGTAGATGGGGCTTTTGATGCCGCTGGCCCAGGTGAACGGCTCCTGCGGGCGCAGGAACACCGCCTGGATGGACAGCAGCGCCTTTGCGATCTCTTGCTGCATGATGAATTCCTCCTTCATCCTAAAAAGTCCTGTACGCAGCGGCGGTATGCCGCTACGGGGTCGGCTGCTTTGGTTACGGGGCGGCCGACCACAATGTAGTCGCTGCCGCCCGCTTTGGCTTTCGCCGGGGTCATCACGCGCTGCTGGTCGTCCGCCGCGCTGTCCGCAAAGCGGATCCCGGGGGTCACGGTCAAAAACGCCTCCCCGCAGGCGGCTTTCACGTCCGCCGCTTCCAGCGGGGAGCAAACCACGCCGTCCAGCCCCGCGGCCTTTGCGTTTTGGGCGTACGCCGCCACGGTTTCAGGCATGGTCGTTTTGATCAGCAGCTCGTCGTGCAGCTGTACTTCGCTTACGGAGGTCAGCTGGGTTACGGCGATCAGCAGCGGCCGGGTGCCGTCCGCGCGGGTCAGGCCTTCGAGCGCCGCCTTCATCATCGGGATGGTTCCGGCGGCGTGGAGGTTAACCATGTCCACCTGCAGCGCGGACAGCACCCGCATGGCCTGCTGCACGGTATTGGGAATGTCGTGCAGCTTTAAATCCAGAAAAATCCGGTGCCCGCGCGCCTTGATCTCCCGCACAATCTGCGGACCTTCGGCGTAGAAAAGCTCCATACCGATCTTGACGAACGGCTTTTCCGTTTGGAATTTGTCCAGAAACCCGAGCGCTTCCGCCTTGTTTGAAAAGTCCAGCGCGATGATGACGTCGCCTTTTTTGATCATTTCCAGGCACCTCCGATGATTTCCTGCAGGGAGTTGATTTTGTAGGTTTGCATCACCCGCGGCAGATCGCTGATGATCTGCGGGCAGGCGAAAGGGTTCACAAGGTTGGCCGCGCCGACCTGCACGGCGGTTGCGCCCGCG
>CAYRPW010000173.1:1645-5523 GCA_964426145.1 uncultured Oscillospiraceae bacterium | reverse complement strand
CGTGCAAGCGCCCAAGGAAACCGAACCCGAGGCAACGATCGATGATTTTGCCAAAATCAAGCTCTGCGTGGCGCGGGTGCTTGCGGCGGAAAAGGTGGAAAACAGCGACAAGCTGCTCAAGCTGCGCCTGAGCCTGGGCGGCGGCGAGCCGCAGCGCACGGTGTTAAGCGGCATCGCGAAGTTCTACACGCCCGAAGCCATGGTCGGCAAGCAGGTGGTGCTCGTCAAGAACCTGAAGCCCGTGAAAATCCGGGGCATTTTGAGCGAAGGCATGATCTTGTGCGCGGCGGACGCGCAGGACAAGGCGCTGCGCATCGTATCGCCGGAGAGCGGCGCGGCGGACGGAGACGTTGTGCGATGATCGACTCCCATTGCCATCTGGAGGACAGCCGCTTTGCCGGGGAGGTGGACCAGGTTTTCTCGCGCATGCGGGAGGCCGGCGTGGACCGCTGCATCCTGGCGGGCAGCGACCGCGAAACCAGCGAAGCGATCGTAACCCTTACGCGGCGGTATGAAAACGTGTACGGCGTCGTGGGCGTGCATCCGCACGAGGCGAAGTTTTTCTCGCCGGAAACGCTCAAGCTGATGGACGGGTGGCTTGCGCAGCCCCGCGTGAAGGGCGTCGGCGAGATCGGGCTGGACTATTATTACGACCACTCTCCCCGAGACGTGCAGCGGGAGGCCTTTGCCGCGCAGCTTCAATACGCGTATCAACAAGGCGTGCCCGCCGTGTTTCACGTGCGGGACGCGCACGGCGATTTTACCGATATCCTCCGCGCCCGTAAAGGCAGCCTGCCCAAGGGCGTGATGCACTGCTATACGGGCAGCGCGGAAAGCGCGAAAACCTACCTGGATCTGGGGCTTTTCATCTCCTTTTCCGGCTCGGTCACCTTTCAAAACGCCCATCATTTACGGGACGCGGCGCGCATGGTGCCGCTCGATCGGATTCTGATTGAAACCGACAGCCCGTATTTGGCCCCCGTTCCCGTGCGTGGCAAACGAAACGAGCCCGCCAACGTGCGCTTTGTGGCGCAGACGGTGGCGGAGCTCAAAGGGATGTCCGTGGATGCGCTGACCGCGCATACCGACGAAAACGCCGTTCGTTTGTTCGGTTTATAAACGTTATTCTCCCAGGCCAAAGGCAAGGGGGCACACGGTGCGGCAGAGGTTGCACTCCGTGGTTTCGTAACCCCTTGCCGTTTTTTGCGCGTAGGTATGCGCACGGCAGAGGTCCTGCGCCACGGCGCCGCTGCGGATCGCATGGGCAGGGCAGCTGTCCACGCATTTCGTGCAGCCGGAAATGCAGATGCTTTCCGCAAGCGGATCGGACGGCAGGGCCAGATCGGTCAGCACGGCGCCGATATTGAGAAGATTGCCGAACGTCCGGTTCATCAGCATCGTGTTCTTGCCCAGCGTCCCAAGCCCGGCGCAAACCGCCGCGTGCTTCATGGAAATCAGCCCGCGCCCTTCCATACGCTCCGCGTCCCAGTACTCGTAGGGGCTGTCGCAGGGCACGGGCACGGCTTTGCAGCCGTACCGGCCCTCCAGCGCCAGCGCCAGCCGCAGCGCAAGCGCGTCGATCTGCGCATTGACGAGTTCGTTGAAGTGCTGGTACACCAGGCGGGGGCTGACGGCAAGCAGACCCTTGGGCAGCGCGATGCCGAAAACGACCGCCGTTTGGCAGGCCGGGTACAGATCGGCCGGTGAAAACCCCTGCGGCGCGCCCTGAAAACGCTCAATCCCCGCAAACCCGCATACGTCCGCGCCGGCGGCCAGCGCCAGCGCGCGAACGGTTTCCTTCATCGCGTTCAGCCTCCCTAAGCAAAGTATCCTTATCGATTCATGCCGGGCATACCGCAGCGCAGGCAGGGCGAGCCGCCCCATGATCGTGACGGCGGCCGTAGGCAAACGAGGCGCCAAGCCCGGCGGATCCGCCCGTTTCCTTAGCCGCGTTGCGTTTGCCTATGCGAAAACCGCCTGATATCGACGATATCAGGCGGTTAGGATGCATTGACAGTCTTTACGCTTGCACGTCCGACGACTTGGTCGGCAGTGCGCGCTGCACCTTGCCGCTGCGCAGGCAACGGGTGCAAACGTTCAAGCGTTTTACCTGACCGTTCATCTCCACGCGGACGCGCTGCACGTTCGGCGCCCATAAACGATGGGTTTTGCGATTGGAGTGGCTGACCAGGTTGCCGTTCAGCGTACCCTTTTCGCATACTTCACAAAACTTACCCATTTGCTACACCTCCTAACGGGAGAGATCAATCATTACAGCCTTGCCATTTTATCATCGATTCAACCGTTTGGCAAGAGGGTTCCGGCAATTTCTTTGCATTAACCCTGCGCAACCGCGCTCAGCAGTTCGGCCAGGGAAAACGGAAAGGTCAATACGCCTTCCACCTCGGCTGCGATCAGCCCCGCTTGGATGTAGAACACGAAGTTCCCGTCCGCGTCGAAGTAGAAATCCTGCTCCGGTGAAAACGCGCTGCGGAATTCCTCCTGCGTAACGCCGGGGAAATACGCCTTTTGCATCGCGGCGATTTCATACTGCACGATCTGCCACACAAGGCCGTACGCAAGCTCGGCCGCGATATCCGCCTCCCCCGTTTCCTGTTCCAGGCCCATCGCCTGTGAGAGCGTGAGCCTCTGCCCCGCGTACAGGCCGCCTAAGGCAAACACGGCGGAATCCCAGGTTTCCGTAAGCACGTTGCCCAAAAACCGCTGGCCGACCAGCACAACGCTCAGCGTTTGCAGGTTATTTGCAGTGATGCGGTAATCCAGGTCGACATAGTATTCCGGTTCGCCCGCGGCGGGCAGGGTATCAAGCCCTTCCGCCGCCGCGGGGATACCGACCGTAAGCAGTTCGTTCGCATAAGCGGCGAAATAGGCGTTCACCGCTTCATACTGCGGCTGCTCGCTGGTAAACTGCGGCAGCCGGTAGCGGTACGTAAACCGGGCGGCGTCCGCCGCGCCTGCCTGCGGGTACGAAACGGTTCCGCACAAAGGCTCGGCCTCGGCTGCGGCCTGCGCCGATGCGCCTGAAGCCAGAACCAGCACAACGCCTGCGATACAGAGCAACCGCTTCATTGACAGCACCCGTTATCAGCCCACGCTGACCTCGTCGGACATGAAGGAGTTTTCCAGATACATCGTATACATGCTGTAGAGGATGGATTGGCTGGTCGGGTACGTAAGCGTCGCGGTATACACGTATTGCTCGGTCACGATATAGACGGAGAATACCGAGTTGCCGTCCGCCGTTTCGTAGGCGACGGTCGCGTACTGGAATACGTCGCTGACGTTCATGCGCGCGCCTTCGGCGGCCGCGGCCGCTTCGGCAGCGATATCGGCTAGGCTTGCGCCGTTTTCATTGGCAGCGCGGGTAGCGGAGAAGGTTGCGGTGCCGTCCTCGGTTTTGGCATAGATCCCGTTCGCGTCCTCGGTCACGTCGGCTTCCAGGAAAAGGCTGGGATACAGCACGGAGAAACCGAGGCTGGTGTTGATGTATTCAATCAGCATGGCGTTGGCGTATTCCTGCAGCTCGACTTCCATCAGCAATTCAGACCCCACGGAGAAGCCTTCCACACGGTAACCGCCCATGGCCGTGTCATCGCTGCGCAGGGTGTAAACCGCGCGGTCTTCCCAGGCCAGGGTTTGGAAATCCGCAGCGCCCATCTGCCCGATGGGCATCGAGCCGCGGTACACCTCGCCGATCAGGTACGTATCGCCGTTTTCGGCGGTTTTCGCATAGATGGGCAGGAAACCGACGTATTCGTCCGCCGTTTCCGGCTGGGTGACCGCTTCAAGCGCGGGCAGCGTCGCCGAGAAGATGCTCTTCAAGACCTGCTCCTGCTGGGATACGTCCGCAAGCGTGG
>CAYRPW010000173.1:0-1635 GCA_964426145.1 uncultured Oscillospiraceae bacterium | reverse complement strand
GCCTCGGTAATGCCCACGGAAGCGTCTGCCTTCAGGCCGTAGGTGAAGAAGAAAGCGACGAAGCTGGGATCCAGCGTCGTTTCTCCATCGCCGATGACAACGGGGAAATCACTGGCGCTGATCGCCGCGCCGGCAACCAGGTCCAGCACCGGCAGCATCGCCTGGTAATCGGCCAGGTTGATCGTTTCGGCAGTGCCGACAGTTGCCATGCCTGCCATCAGGCAGAAGGTGAACACGAACGCAAGAACCTTTTGTAATGCGCGTTTCTTCATGAGTATTTCCTCCCAATTTCTCCGGCGGCATCCTGCCGCCGATGGTATAGAAACGTTACAGGATATCGGTTTCATCCCTTTTGTATATACTCCGCCGCCGAGATTGCGGCGACGTTGCCCTCGCCCGCGGCTTTGGCCACCTGGAGGGGCTTGCCGGTGCAGTCTCCCGCGGCGAAAACCCCGGGAATGTTGGTGCGCATGCCGCGGTCTACGGCGATGCCGCTTTCGTCGGCCTGAAGCCCGTCCAGCAGCATATTGAGGGGCATCCCCGTGCGGAAGACGAACACGCCGTCGTACGCGCGCTGTGCCTTGCCGGTATCGACCGCGATTTTACCGTCCGCCGTGCGCATCAGCGCCGACGGGCGTTCTTCCAGGGTCTGAAAACCAGCGGGCACGGGATGCTTTTTCATCGGGTAATAGTCCATTTGCGATACGATGCCCTGCAGGAAATGCGCTTCCTCCGCGCCCTGCTCGCTTTCGGAAAGCACGGCGATGGTTTTCCCGCGGTAGAAATGACCGTCGCACGTGGCGCAGTAGCTGACCCCGGCGCCGATCAGCGCTTCCTCGCCCGGCAAAAGCCTGGGTTTGGCCGCTCCGGTGGCGATGACGACGGTTTTTGCTTCCACCACTTCGTTTTCCACCAGCAGCATAAAGCCTTCGTCCGTGGGGAGGATCTGGCGCACCATGCCGGTGATCATCTCCGCGCCCAGGGATACGGCCTGGTCTTCAAACGCCGTGAGGATGTCGGCGCCTTTGGCTTCCTTCATTCCCGGATAATTGTCCACGCGGTCCGCCCGCGCGAGCCAGCTTAAGTTATGCCTGGGGCCAATGACCACCGCGTGCAGGCCGCGCATACGCGCCGTGATGGCACAGCTGAAACCCGCGGGTCCTTTGCCTAGAATGGCTATATCTGTCATGTTTGTCGCTGCCGCCGATGCGGCGCTCCTTTCCACGGTTCAAATATAACAAATCCGTAATACATTTGCAACGCCTTATCGCGAATTTGTTGTAAACAGTATAACACTCTTTCACATAATACGCCATACCCGCGCTGAACCGGCGCTGAATGCCAACACGAACCGTGCGCGGTTGCCACCCGCTTCGGCCAGGGTTTTCAACCGGCCGGGAAAGGGATAAACACAATGAGCAGCGAATCCTCGCTGGAAAGGGTGGCGTACATATGAAGATTTTTCTATCCGCCGATATGGAAGGCACGGCAGGCATCGTGCATTGGGATGAAACCACGGCGGATCATCCGCAATACGGGTATTTCCGGGAACAGATGACCCGCGAGGTGGCCGCCGCGTGCGAAGGCGCGCTGGAAGCGGGAGCGGCTGAAATTCTGGTCAAGGACGCGCACGAC
>CAYRPW010000172.1:0-5529 GCA_964426145.1 uncultured Oscillospiraceae bacterium | reverse complement strand
GGTCCAGCATTTCCTGCACAGCCCATGCCAGGGCTCCGGCCGCCTTGTGCGGATCGGTAACGACGGGAATCAAAAGATGCGGGATATCGTTGTACCCTTGCAGTTCTACAACCTTGGGATCCACCAGGATCATGCGCAGATCCTTGGGAGACTGACGATACAAAAGCGAGTTAATGATGGTGTTAATGCAAACGGATTTGCCGCTGCCGGTTTGGCCGGCGATCAGCAAATGGGGCATTTTCTCCAGGTCACAGATCACCGACCGGCCGGAGATATCTTTCCCAAGCGCGATACACAGTGTGCCTTTCGCACGTTCCATTTCCGGGCTGGTCAAAACCTCCGCAAGCGATACGCGGGCAATTTCCTTATTGGGAACCTCAATTCCAAACAAGTTGGTACCGGGAATCGGAACTTCAAGGCGTACCTGCCCGTTGGCAGCAAGCTGCATGGCGATGGTTTCCGAAATGCTCAATATTTTCTTTACATTAACGCCGCTGGACGTGAGTCCGAGTTCATAACGCGTAACGGCGGGGCCGTGGGTAACGCGCTGCACACGTGCGGGAATATCGAAACTGGCCAGGGTTTCTTCCAGCTTTTCAATACTCTGCGCGTCCTGCAGCCGGTCGATCGGCGGGGAAAACTGCCGCAGATCCAAAAGCTCGATCATCGGGAACGAATACGCGGGCGTCTGCGGAGTTACCGTTTTCGCATCCGATTGCTTTTTCTGCTCCGGCAAACGGATTTGCGGATCGTCCAGCCGTTTTCCCGACGGCGGGAACTCGACGACGTTCGATTTTTTGGGGGATTTGTAGGCGGAATACCGATCCTGCGCAACGACGTCTTCTACCGGTACCGCCGACGGGTACTGCGGTGCTTCCTGTAATGGTTCCATCAGGATCGTTTCATCGCCGATCTGCCGCGCAATCATCGCTTTGCGTTTCCGAATCTCATCCATCCGCTGGATCATTTTGCTGGCGTCCGCGCTCGTACCTGCATGTGCGGCTGTGGCTGTGGTTTGTACGGGATCGTCGAAGGGTTTGACCGGCTGGGATTTCTGTGAGGAGATCGGGACCGGCTTTAGGATTGGAACGGGCTCGTCGGGGAGTATGGTTTCATCATACAGCGTTACGGGTTGACGCTGCTGTGCGGACTGCCGCACGGGCTTTTGGACGGGCAACGGGGAAGGCGTCTGCCATCCGGTTTCCAGCGGAAGTTCATCCGGCTGCTGCGCACTCTTGCGCTGATAGGCGGGCGTTGCAACACTGTGTTTGCGCGCTTCTTCCTGCGCGCGCTGCTGCTCGAGTTTCTTCAGGTGAGCCTGCTTGGCTTTTTCCAGCATGCGTTGCTCTTTGCTTACACGGCGGCTTTCGCGAAGCTGCCGCAGCGAACCGAATAAATCAAACCGGGAGAAAAACAATAGACACAATAAGCAAAGCAGCGACAGTACGATAACGCCGCCGATCGTACCGATAAAATGCGTAAGCGGCCATGCGGTGATCATCCCGAGAACGCCGCCGGAACTCCCTTGTACGGACGCAACTTCGTAACTCTTAGCCAGAACGCTGCCATAGTGGTCATCGGTGCTCGCGGCAAAATACTCCATCAGCGATTGATCGGGCGTTCTGGAGATCATGTTGATAATGCCAAGAACGAACAGGAAAAACAGCATCAAAAGCATGTAGGCGCGCAGGGATGTTTTCCGGTACGCCGATAACAGCACAAGGAGGCCGCCCCAGACGATGAAGATGGGTACGCCAAGGCACAGCGTACCGCCCAACCCCTGAACGATGCGGCGGATTGCGAGAAATACGCTGCCTTCCAGCAGATTTAAGGAGGATATCGCTGCTAGAACGCCTAATGCAATCAGGAGCACGCCCAGAATGCTGCGAAACAGAATGGTATCGGAACTGTAATCCTTTGCGCGCGCATGCCGTTTGCTTACCATAGACCCTCCGCTTATTTAGTCAGTCGTACCGCGTACAGCACGTCGTTGCTATCGGCATACAGCATCAGTTGCCTGCCGGAGATCGTATAGTAATCCGCAATTCCCACGGGAAGCCCGTAATCGGCGGCGGTGTATTCATCAAACGCAACGGATGGATCCGGTTCGCCTAAAATCGCCAACCAGCGGCTGCGCTGCGTTACGCCGGTGCGGATCCCGAAAAGATTCATCCGCATCGCCAAAATACCCTCCGTTACGGATTGCTCATATCCCGCAAGCAGCGAGTCGGAAAGAATGAGAATCTGGCGGAAACGCGGGTCTTCCATCTGATAATATCGCCCGCCTGGGTATTGATCCGGCGTACGTACCAGCCGGTATGCCGAAACGAGATCGGGCAGCGGATCCAGAAGATGAACCGGCAGCCCGGGAAGCATCCCGTCTGCCACCGCTTTTGTGACGGCTTGCAGGATTTCCGCATCCGTATATTGGGGCTGCAGGATTCCGAGGCGTGCGGGTATGGAACCGTCTGCGTTTAGTAAAAACTCCTGCAATTCGCCGTATTGAAACTGGGCCGCGCCGCAATAGCCGCTGAGAAATGCAAATTGACGGTCAGAATAGTAAAACGTGATCCCGTCTGCGTCAAACGAGAAATTTTCCGTGGGCAGCGGGGTTACTTCGGCATATTCCAGATATCCGGAGAGCTCGTCCACATACCCCGCAAGCAGTTGTTCTTCCATCCAGGCGACCGCAGCCGCGGGATCCGTAAAGAAATCGTCGAGCGACAACCGAAGCCCCGTAGTCAGATCGTAGGAAAGCGCCGTAACCTCGTGCCCGCTGCGACGGTTTTCCATGGTCCCTTTCGCGCTGACGGCGACGGACAATAAGTTGCCCGACAGATAGGAGGTTTGGCTCACCTCAAGCGTTGCGCCGTCCTGCTGGAGCGTGCTCAACGTAATCAGCCGTTGTGCGATTTTCGCGGAGTTTACGATATCATCGTTGACCGCTTGCTGGATTGCCGGATCCGAAAGCCCTTCGATCTGCGGATAGCGAACGTAATGATCACCGTTTTCCGTAACAATTTCCTGTACGATGATCCCATCCGCACTCGCGGCAGGCTGGGCAATCGCTGTTGCGCCGGCGGTCGGAGTCACGAAGAGTAAGCAGAGAAAAATGATCGTTGCAAAGGCAGTACTGAACCGCATTTTTATACGCATCTTTGTTCGCTCCCTTCTATTGAAAAGTATACAATATGGAACGGTTTGTTGCAAGTATGTTACAAAATGAAAAACAAGCGTAAACTCACGGTCTACGCTTGTTGAGACGCGAAATACTCTACAGAATATAACGTTTGATCAATGCCGGGCGATCCCGCATTTCCTTTGCCTTTTCGACGTATTTTTTCTCGCTCTCGTTGCCAAGGACCGCAAAGCTTGCGATTTTTGAGTTCTCAACTCCGGGCTGGTTGAAAGCGTCTATATCCAGAAGCTCGCCCATGTACGCGGTAGCAAGTTCAAAGAAGAAAAGAAGCTGCCCGATGGTGTGCGCGGTTACTTCCGGTAAAAGGATGGTTTGGTTCATGCGCCCGGCCTGGCAAAGCGCGAATTCCGTTCCCAGAAGTTCGGCATCAAGCAATTGATTGAGCGTTTTCCCGCCCAGGAAGGCGACGTCGGGAAATTCTTCACAGCCGTGTGCGATTTCCACCTTGCTGCGGAAATTTTCCACGCGCAGAAACGTGACCACCTTGTCAAACGGGCCTTCGGTGTAAAGCTGTAGCTGGCTGTGCTGATCGGTTACGCCCAGCGCCTTGGTGGGCGTTTGGCCGCAATTGACTGCCATACCCTTGCGGGTCACGTTTTTCCCAAGGCTTTCCGCCCAAAGCTGGCAGAACCAATCCGCCATGTATTTCAGACTGTCGGCATAGGGCATGACGACCTGAATATTCGCGTGACGATCTTCGGTCGCTAGGTATTGCAGCGCCGCTTCCAGCAAGGCCGGGTTTTTCCAAACGTCGTCGGTTTTGCAGCGCGCATCCATAGCGGCAGCACCTTCCAGAAGACCGCGGATATTGATGCCGCATACGGCGGCCGGAAGCAGACCGACCGGCGTCAGCTCGCTGAAACGGCCGCCGACGCCGTCTGGGATAACGAACATGCGGAACCCTTCCTGTTTTCCGATTTGGATAAGGTTACCGGACGCCTTATCGGTGGTCGCGATGATGTGGTTATGCCAACCGTTGCCGACTTCCTTTTTCAGCAAGTCGGAGATGATCAGGTATTGGCTCATGGTTTCCGCCGTTTTACCGCTCTTGGTAATCACGTTGAAGCAGGTTCGCCTGACGTCGATCACATCCAACAGCGATGCCATGCGCTCGGGATCAATATTGTCCTCCACGTAAAACTTGGGGCCGTTGCGATCGGGAAGCTCGTTCCAGCGCAGATGGTTAAGCGCCGTCTGCACGGCGATCGGGCCAAGCGCGCTGCCGCCGATGCCGAATACGACGAACGTATCGAAATGTTCCCGCACATATGCAGCCGCTTCTTCAATCTGCCGTACGGTTTCCGTTTGATTATAGGGCAGTTCCGTCCAGCCAAGCCACCCGGTGCCGCGGTTCTTTTCCACTGCGTTTTGCGCTGCCTGCGCGGCGGATGCGAGCTGGTCAATCTCACCGGCATCAATGCCGTATTGAAAACCGATGACGTCGCTCATCATATGGTTGATGTCCAGTTTAATTTGCGGTGCGTTCGCCTTCTTCATAGTCTACCTCCTCGGTTTATCAAAGGGATTATAACATAGAGAAATCCAAAGAAAAAGAGCATATCCGCGCCGGATATGCCCTGATACCCCGATATGGGAAATTCTGGTTACGGTTGTTTGCCGATGTAGGCAAGAATTCCGCCGTCCACATACAGTATATGGCCGTTAACAAAATTACTGGCGTCGCTGGCAAGAAAAACAGCCGGACCGACCAGATCCGCGGCTTCGCCCCAGCGGTTTGCAGGGGTTTTCGCACGGATAAAGGCGTCGAACGGGTGCATGGAACCGTCGGACTGGGGCTCGCGCAGCGGGGCAGTTTGCGGCGTTGCGATATAGCCAGGTCCCAGGCCGTTGCACTGAATGTTAAATTGTCCGTACTCCGAACAAATGTTGCGCGTGAGCATTTTCAAGCCGCCCTTGGCAGCCGCATAGGCCGATACGGTTTCCCGGCCGAGTTCGCTCATCATCGAACAAATGTTGATGATTTTCCCGTGACCTTTACGGATCATGGCGGGAATGACGGCCTTGGAGACGATGAAAGGCGCGTTTAAATCCACGTCGATCACCTTGCGGAAATCAGCGGCGGACATCTCCACCATCGGGATCCGCTTGATAATGCCTGCGTTATTGACGAGGATATCGATAACGCCGACTTCGCTTTCGATCATCTTGACCATATCGCCGACGGCGTTTTCATCCGTTACGTCACAAACGTAGCCGTGCGCTTGAAGCCCGGCCTTGGCATAGGCTTTGAGGCCTTTCTCCACCAGGTCCGCATTGATGTCGTTAAACACGATGGTCGCGCCTGCCTTGGCAAACCCTTCGGCAATCGA
>CAYRPW010000171.1:0-5637 GCA_964426145.1 uncultured Oscillospiraceae bacterium | reverse complement strand
GATGCCCGCCACGATCTCGTCCACGTAGGCCTGGGGCGTCACGCCCTTCGCCGCGGCCTTGCGCTCGATTTTCTGCCCGTGCTCATCCGTGCCGGTGACGAAATACACGTCGCGCCCTTCCTGCTTTTTGAAACGCGCCATCGTATCGGCGGCTACGCTGCAATACGCATGGCCGATGTGCAGATTATCGCTGGGGTAGTAGATGGGCGTCGTAATGTAAAACGTCTCCGGTCTGGGCATAATTGCTCCTCCTCATCGTGTGCCTGCTGCCTGGCCGCATGTTCCGGTATAAAAAAAGCCGCCGCCTTCCGGTTTCGAAGGGGCGAGCTGCACCCGCGGTACCACCCTTGTTTATCACTTGCTTACGGCGGTAACGGTGCCTGCCGCCCTGCCCTACGTATCGAACAGGGATGCTCCCGGGCCATGTTCCCCGTGGTTCCCGCGCCGCTTTTCACCGCCTGCGGCTCTCTTTGAGCGGGTTCTCACCGGTACTCTCCCGATCCATGCACTCTTATTATATCGGAATCATCGGGCTTGTCAATGCTGTGTCTCCGGTACGGCTTGGTATCCATATTTTACCATATCACCCATAGGGTTACGCATGCACCAACAGTTGCGATATGCCACGAAACGCTTATGCCGCTTAGGGTAAGCATACTGCGAAAATAAAACACTTGTAAACCGGCACGGAATTATCATTGACAATACATGAACAAATTGGTAGAATATGCAGTGAAACAATCCATTACTGGATGTTAGTTCTCATGGTAAGGAGGCGCATGTATGAAATCCACCGGAATTGTTCGCAGATTAGATAATCTGGGCCGGGTCGTCATTCCGATTGAATTACGCAAGACGTTCGATATCGCCATCAACGATACGCTGGAAATCTTCACGGAGGGCGACAAAATCATCATGAAGAAGTATCACCCCGCATGCGTATTCTGTAACGATGCCCGAAACGTTCGGCTGTTCAAGGAAAAACTGGTGTGCGAGAAGTGCATCCGCGAACTTACCGATAAAAAATAGCGGCAGATTGACCGACGAACAGCTCCATACGCATGGGGCTGTTTTTTATTTGCGCGGGAAACGACGGCAGAACAAAACCGCCGCACATGCCGTGCGGCGGTCGTGTTCCGGTGCTATTTGCGCTTGGCTTTCGCCTTTTTTGCCTTTTTCCCGTCGTGATTTTCCAGGAACGCCCACACATAACCGTTGATCATGTTGGCGCTGTACAGGCCCGAGAGGATGCCGATGATGATCGGCAGGCTGAACTCGCGGATGCTCGCCACGCCCAGCACATACAGCGAAACGATGGTCACAAGCGTGGTCAGCGTCGTGTTCACGGTGCGGCCCAGGCTTTCGGAGATGGAGATGTTGACAACCTCGTCGCGCGGGAGGCTGTGGTAGGCCGCTTTCGCGTTATTCTCACGGATGCGGTCGAAGATCACGATCGTGTTGTTGATGGAGTAACCCACGATCGTCAGCATCGCGGCGATGAACGACGAGTTCATCTGGATGACGTTGCGCAGGATGACCATGAAGCTGATCATAATCAGCACGTCGTGCAGAAGGCCGAGCACGGCCGCCGCGCCGGAGTAGAAGTTGAACCGGATGGCGATGTACAAAAGCATCAGCGCGGACGCGATCAAAACGCTCAAGATGGCGTTTTTCACTAGCGTAGCGCCCGCGGTGGGGCCTACGTAGCTTGCCGTGGCGTTTTCCACATCCATGGCGGGGTACTTCGCCAGAAGCTCTTCTTCCAGGCCCGCCTGGAGCACTTGAATTTCCTCGTCGGAATCAAGCTTGGGGATGCGGATGTTGAGCGTCGTGCCCTCCGCGCCCGAGGTGGACACCTTATAATCGGTGATGCCCTGGTTGCGAAGCGCGGTTTCCACGTCGCTTTGCACAAACGCGGCGTTCATGTTGTACTCGATGGACAGGCCGCCGGCGAAGTCGATGCCGAAGTTGATGCCGTAGCCGAAAATCGTCATCAGGAGGGCAATCAGCATGATGGACGCGGAGATCATCAGGCAAATTTTGGAACGGTTCTTAATGAGCATCTTACTTCGCCTCCTTTGCGGTCACTGCCGCATGGACGTTGAACTGTTTGGAGGTCGTGTACAGCTTGGGGTTTTTGAAGATCCGCGCCATGTTCAAAAGCAGGAAGCGCGTGACGACGATGGCGGTAAACATGGACGCGATCACGCTTAAGAGCAGCGTGGTGGCGAAGCCCTGTACGGAGCCTGTGCCGAAGAACAGCAGTACGATCGCGGCGATAATGGTGGTGATGTTGGCGTCCACCACGGCGCTCATCGCGTTTTTGAAGCCGATGCGTATCGCATGCATGATGGGGCGGCCCGCCAGGGACTCTTCCTTCACGCGTTCGAAAATGACTACATTGGCGTCCACGGCCATGCCGATACCCAGAATGATACCGGCGATACCGGGCAGCGTAAGCTGAATGCCGGGCACCACGGCGATGAGCAGGAACAGAAGAATGATATAGATGCACAGCGCCCAGTTCGCCAGCAAACCGCTGACGCGGTAACGGACGCCCATGATGAGCATCACCAGCAGAATGCCGATGATGGCGGCGTTGACGGACGTGCCTAACGCGTCGTCGCCAAGCGTTGCGGACACGGTATCCAGCTTATCCTGCCGCAGATCCAGCGGCAGGGAGCCGCTTTGCAGCTGCAAAGCGTACGTATCTGCCTGATCTTCGGTAAACGAGCCGGTTACCAGGATGTTGCCGCCGTATATTGCCGAGCTGACGCTCGGGCTCATCAGCTCCACACCGTCCAGCTGGATAGTGATGGTTTTGCCGATGGATTTGGCCGTCATATCGCCGAAAATCTCCGCGCCCTCGGCGGTCAGCGAGAAGCTGATGGCGGGCTTGCTGTTCTCGTCCACGGTGCGCGTCGCGGTTTTCAGGTAACGGCCTTCCAGGAACACGTTGCCTTCGGAATCCAGAAATTCAAGCCGCGCCGGGGAGCCGATCAGGTCCAGCACCGCGGAGGGATCGGTCACTTCGGGGATCTCCACGCGGATGCCCGCCGTGCCGATCTTGGATACGGTCGCTTCCGTGAAGCCCTTGTCGCTCAGGCGGCGGGCGATGATATCCATCGTATTGTCAAGCAGCGTGTTGAAATCATATCCCTCTTCGCGGAGTTCGTCGGACATGGAGGCTTCGTATTCCACGAATACGCCGCCTTGCAGATCCAGGCCCAGCGCGATGGACGGGGGCCAGGTCTCCTTATTGACGTTGACTTTGGGAATCCAGGGCAGCAGCTTATACAGGCCGCGTTTGTCCAGGTTCATGCCGTTGAGGCCGACGTAGCCTGCCAAAACGGTGACGACAAGCATAACGAACAGCGCGATGACGGATACCACGCGCTTGGAAATCGTTACATGTCGGCGATTGCTGACTTTCATGGTTGTTGTCTCTTCCTTTCTTTTGCTTCGCGCGCCAAACCAGACGGAGGGCAGGCGTGCGCACTCCCGGGGAACCTGATATTGGTTTATCGTTTAACCGCAGGCGATTTCCTGCTTGAATACGGGATGAAAACAGCGCACGTACCGCCGTTTGCGCAGCACGCGCCCGTTGGCGTCGGTGGTGCAGAGCAGGCGGGGCAGCATCACAATCACGGCGGCAAACAGCGCGGCAACCCGCAGCCATGCCGGGGCCGGCAGCCCGGCGGCCGTCGTCGGGGCGGGGGGCATGCTGACGAACGCCGTAACGCCGGTCGCCTGCGGCAGTTCCGCTGGAACGGCCTCCGGCTCCGGCGTTTCAATCAAGGCGGAGAGCAGAAAAAGCAGCCCGGCGCACAGGAGAAGCACGGAGAACATCACAATATAACGGCGGCTCACGCGCATCCCCCTTCCGTATGGAAAACTGAGCTTATTATACCCGTCAGCCCCGTGTGCGTCAACAGAAACCGTGCGCTCTGACCCCCTCTTGCGGCGGAGCGCCGTTTATGGCAGAATACAAAGTATCCCACCGACTGTAAGGAGGCGCCCATGGCCAAACCGCAATGCGTCGTCATTCTGGATTTCGGGGCCCAATACACGCAGCTGATCGCCCGCCGCGTCCGCGAAATCGGCGTGTTTTCCATCGTTCTTCCCTACACGGCGGCGCTTGGTGAAATTCAGGAGAAGGAACCCGGAGGCATCATTCTGTCGGGCGGCCCGGCAAGCGTTTTGGCCGCCGATGCGCCCATGTGCGACCCGGCGCTGTTTTCGCTGGGCGTTCCGGTGCTGGGCATCTGCTACGGCATGCAGCTGACCGCGTATCTCTTAAACGGACGGGTGGCCGCCTGCGACCAGCGCGAATACGGGCGCATCCCCACCGTGATGGACAGGCGCGAGGACGGCCTGCTGGGCGGGCTGCGCGACGCGAGCTGCTGCTGGATGAGCCATACCTACCAGGTGGTCGGCCTTCCCGACGGGTTCCAGAGGCTTGCCCATACCGACTGCTGCCCCAACGCCGCCATGGCGGACGATACCCGTAAAATCTACGGCGTGCAGTTCCACCCCGAGGTCACGCACACCGAGGAGGGGTATCGGGTTCTGAAAAATTTCCTGTTAGACATTTGCGGCCTGCGTGCCGACTGGAATATGGAAAACTATGCCGAAACCGCCATCCGGCAGCTGCGCGAGCAGGTGGGGGAAACGGGCACGGTGCTGCTGGGCCTGAGCGGTGGGGTGGATTCCGCCGTGGCCGCCGCGCTTTTGTACCGCGCAATAGGCCACAGGCTGACGTGCGTGTACGTGGATCACGGGTTCATGCGGCAGGGCGAGAGCGACCAGGTGGTGGAACTCTTCACTAAAACTTTCCCCGTGCAGCTGGTGCACGCCAATGCCAGCGAGCAGTTTTTCGCGGCGCTCAAGGGTGTGACCGAACCGGAACAAAAACGTAAGATCATCGGCAGCCAGTTTGTGGACGTGTTCAAACGGGAAGCCGCCAAGCTGGGCAAGCGCGATTTCTTTGCCCAGGGCACCATCTACCCGGACGTGATCGAATCCGGTTCCACCAAGGGCAGCGCCGTGATCAAAAGCCATCACAACGTCGGCGGCCTGCCTGCGGAGCTAGGCTTTACAAGCCTTGTGGAGCCGCTTCGGATGCTGTTTAAGGACGAAGTCCGCAAGCTGGGCGTCGCGCTGGGCCTGCCGGAAACCCTGGTCATGCGCCAGCCGTTCCCCGGCCCCGGCCTTGCCATCCGCGTGATCGGCGAGCTGACCCCCGAAAAGGTGGAAATCGTCCGTAAAAGCGATTTCATCCTGCGCGATGAAATTGCCAAGGCCGGCCTGGACCGGTGCATTTCCCAGTATTTCACGGTGCTCACCGGCGCCCGCAGCGTGGGCGTGATGGGAGACGAGCGCACGTATGCGTATGCCGTCGCCGTCCGCGCCGTAACCACCGACGATTTTATGACCGCCGACGTGGCCCAGATTCCCTATACGATCCTCGGGAAAATCGCGACCCGCATCGTGGGCGAGGTGCAGGGCGTCAACCGCGTGCTCTACGACATCACCACCAAGCCCCCCGCCAGCATCGAGTGGGAATAGGCGCTGCTTGTTCCGCTCCGTTTATACAGTGCGTAAACGCGCGCTGTATTTTTTTTGTTCCGTTTTATG
>CAYRPW010000170.1:0-5657 GCA_964426145.1 uncultured Oscillospiraceae bacterium | reverse complement strand
GTAGATGACGCCGAAACGGCTGACATCCAGCGGTTCGGACGCGATGTTGGAGGACATATCAGCAACCAGCGGCACGGCCTTCGTATCCGGGAATTCGATATAGCGCGTGCCGTAAATGGTATTGTTGGAGGTGATGTACACGTAATCGGCCTCAGGGGTGAGGTTTAGCGACTGCATGGCGGGAATGTAGGTATAGTTCTTGTCCAGGCTCGACCCCGCGACGTTGACTTTGCCGTACCGCTCCGCTTCCTTGAGCGCAAGGTGCGCGAAATTGCCGGTATCCACATAATCGGCGATGCCGGAGCCCGTCATGAGGTTCAAGGGGATGGCGGAAAACTGCAGCGTTGCGCCGCCGTGCAGAAAGAGCACGGAGTAATTGTCCGGAACGGCGAGCACCTCGCGGATGATTGCGACGGTTTGGGAATAAATATCCATGAACATGGGGGTGCGGTGACTCATCTCCATCACGCTCATGCCCTTGTCCTGGTAGCATACCAGCTCGCCGGCAGCTTTCGCCAATACGCTTTCATCCATCACCGCGGGGCCGGCCGAAAAATTATACGCCCGTTCCATGCTTTCCGTTCCTCCTTATGCGTCGTGCTTCTCTGATCGGGACGCTTTTCGCCCTATGGGCGTCAGCCGTACCGCTTGGAGTTATCATACAACAGAATACGGACTCTTGCAATAGCGAATTTCGTCCCATAGGGCGCTTTTCGTCCCGGTTATTTCAACTTGAAAAACGCACTGCCGCTTCCCCTGCAAGCGATAGCGCGTATTGGCCCGATCGGTTAATTCGCAGAAATTTCTTTGTTTTTTGATCTTTTCTTCTTACTTTTATGCGGAATGGTGCATATTCGTTTCCCGCTGTGCTTGCGTGCCGCTGAGCAGCGCAACTCCGTCCACATATTTCTGCACGAGTTTCAGATGGCCGGAGAGGTACAACGCGCGCTCCAGCCGCTGGGGCAGGGTCAGGTCGCAGGCGGTGCGCAGGGGTTTGTCGTCCAGCACCAGCGCGTCGAACAGATAACCTGTCTCAAAACTGCCCGCCTGGCCGAAGAACGAGCCTCCGCCCTTGGTAGCCATAAACAAGGCTTCGGGAAAGGTGAGGGCGGGTTCGCCCTGCTCCGCAAGCCGCCAGTACAGTTTGCTTACCCGGATGGCGTCCGCCGCGGCGCGGAGCATGTCGATGCTCTCTCCCCCGGCGACGTCGGTCCCCAGGCCGACCCGCACGCCCGCGCAGAGCAGTTTACGAATCGGCGCGATACCGGAACGGAGGTTTAAGTTGCTCGCGGGGCAATGCGCCACCATGGTGCCGCGCTCCCGAAGCAGGGCGATTTCCGCCGCCTCGGGATACACGACGTGCGCCATCACGGCGCGGGATAGGAGACCGTAACCGTCGTACACGCCTGCGTAATGCGCCGCCTCCGGGTGCAGATCTTTGACCCAGGCGATTTCATCCTGGTTTTCCGACAGATGCGACTGCACGGGAAGGTTATATTGCAGCGCCAGTTCGCCGAGCCCGCGCAGCAGGGCGCCGGTACAGGAGGGAACGAAGCGCGGCGTGACGATGGGTTTCACGCGGCGAAAGCGTTCCTGCATGGCGATAACAAAGGCTTCGCAGTCTGCAGCGGCCGTCTGCGCCGAAACCTCGCACAAATCGGCGGGGGCGTTCTGGTCCATGCTGAGTTTGCCCACGTACCCGTGCAGGCCGGTTGCTTCCAAAAGCTCCGAAAGCAGCAGCGTTGCTTTCAGGTGCGGCGTGGCATAACAGCAAAACCGCGCCGTGAAGCTGCGTTTGAGCGCATCCGCAAACATGGCATACGAGCGTCTTGCATACGCAAGGTTTTGGAACTTCGCCTCCTCGGGGTAGGCGTAGGCGTTGAGCCAGTCAATCAGTTCCAGATCCATGCCCATGCCGCGGTAGGCGTACTGCGGCGCGTGCAGGTGCAAATCGTACATCCCGGGGATCACCAGCCGCCCGCCGTAATCGGTCAGAGGTAACCATTGGAAACGCTCGGGAAGCGAGTCAAACACACCGGCGCTGCGCCCGTTTTCGCACACCAGGTAACCGTGGGGCACGAAATTGATATGCGAAGGGCTGTCGCACCAGATGATATGGCCCCGGAGAACGAAATTCGCGTTCATTGCAGCGTGAAGTCCATCGCCACGGGCTGGTGGTCCGTGTAGGTGAAGTTCAGGTCGATGGTCTGCGTGCCGTTGACCTTCACGTTGGGAGATACGATAAATCCGTCGATGGCATACATGACGTGGTTCTGCCGGTTGCCCGCGTACGCCTTGTCCAGCGAGCGGCAGGTGGGCGCGCTCAGGTCGTAGGCGTAGGAAAAGCCCTGGGGCAGGTCGTCCAGCCGCAGTTCGCCGGGCTGCCAGACGGTGTCGTCGGTCAGGGGATACCAATCCTCCGCGCCGGGGAAGTTGGCGTTAAAATCGCCGCCCGCGACCACGTAATTTCCCTTCTCGTACTCGTCCTGCATCAGCGACAGCAAAACGTCGAGCTGTTTTTCCCTGGCTTCACCGGTTGTGTAAGCCTCCAGATGCAGGTTGATGAGCACCAGGTACTGATCGGTCCCGTCGACGGGCAGATACTCGACCAGCAAAGCGCGCTTGAGGTTGGCCAGCCGTACCGGCCAGCCGCTGGTGGCGGGCAGCGAAACGCGCCGGGCTTCCTCTACCTTCAGGTTGGACAGCGTCATCAGCCCGCTTTCCACCTTGCCGATGGGCGGCAGCGGGAACGGCACGAACGGCACCTTGAAGTTATACGCAAAGGCCTTGCCCATGGACAGCCCCGCGCGGAAGAACTCCGCCTCGTTGATGGAAAAGCTGCGCCGGGAGCGGATATCCACTTCCTGCAAAAGCACCAGGTCCGCCTGCTGACCGTACAGCACGCTCAGCATGCCCGCGAGGTTTCCCTGCACCTCGTCCTGGCTCTCAGGCATCACCTCGTCCCCGCCGTCCATGAAGAAATTGCGGTCACGGCCCAGGCCGCCGTACCCGATGTTCAGGGTGACGACGTGATAGGTTTTGCCGATCTCCACGAAATCGTGCTGCACGCCCGAGGTTGCGGTGACGATCTCCGTTTCGGCGGGGCGGTATTCCGCGATCCATAGCCACAGCACCAACGCAGCCGCCGCAACCACCACCAAGACGATCAGTGTGATCAGCACCCGAAAAACGCTGCGCATGCCACCGCCCCTTTCCGATTTTTACATATTGTACGAAATATTATACCAAATCAAACAACCGGGAAGCAAGCGGTATCCGCAATACGGGCCGGTAAATCGCGCGCAGCATTCCGGAACTAGAAAAGGAAGCAAGTCCTATGGCTTGCTTCCTTCAAAAGGATAAGGAGGATAGTGGTTTATTCGGTCAGGCGTTTGAACGCGTTCTTCATATCGGGATACAACGACTGGTACAGTTTGTAGTTTTTAGCGTAGGCGGGCTGGTTTGCGGGGACGGGCAGCTGCTCGACGCCGGTCTTGATCATGCTGTCGCAGGCTTCCTTCACCGAAGGATACAGGCCAGCGCCGACCCCCGCGAGGATCGCAACGCCCAGCGCGGGGCCCTCCTTGGACTTGGTGGTGACCACCTTGCAATTGAACACATCCGCCAGCATCTGCCGCCAGAACTCGGAGCGGCCGCCGCCGCCGGTTGCCAGCATCTGCGCGGGCTTTACGCCCATGCCGGAGAGCACGTTCAGGCCGTCGTTCAGGGCATAGGCCACGCCTTCGAACACGGCGCGCATCAGATCGCGCTTGGTGTGCATCGCGGAAAGGCCGAAGAACACGCCCCGGCAGTCCGGATCCAGATGCGGGGTGCGTTCCCCCATCAGATAGGGCAGGTAGAACAGCCGGTTTGCGCCGACGGGGCTTTTGGCCGCCTCGATATCCATGAGCTGGTACGGATCCACGCCCATGAGCGCCGCGGTTTCGATCTCCGAGGTGCAGAAGGTATCGCGGAACCATTTGAGCGACAGCCCCGCCGACTGCACCACGGCCATGACGTGCCACGCGCCGGGCACCGCGCAGCAGAACGTGTGCACACGGCCCTTGGGATCGATGGCCAGCTGGTCGGTATGCGCGAACACCACGCCGGACGTGCCGATGGTGGTAAACGCGCGTCCGTCCGCCACCACGCCGGTGCCCACGGCGGCCGCCGCGTTATCGCCCGCGCCGCCGACCACCAGCGTTTGTTCGGACAGGCCCGTGATCTTCGAAGCCAGCGCGCTGATATGGCCGGTGACCTCCGGGCTTTCGTAGACCTTGCCCAGATAGGATTTGTCGATGCCGAGTTTGGTAAGCACCTCGTCGCTCCAGCAGCGGTTGGGCACATCCAGAAGCTGCATGCCGCTGGCGTCGCTGACCTCGGTGGCGAAATCGCCGGTCAGCATATAGCGCAGGTAATCCTTGGGCAGCAGGATGTGGCGGCACTTTGCATAGATTTCCGGCTGGTGTTTTTGCACCCAGCGGATCTTGCCCGCGGTGAAGCCCGTGAGCGCGGGGTTTGCGGTGATCTCGATCATGCGCTTCGCGCCGATGATCTGGGTGATCTCCTCGCACTCCCTGCCGGTGCGCTGGTCGGCCCAGATGATGCAGGGCCTGAGCACCTTGCCCGCTTCGTCGAGCATCACGAGGCCGTGCATCTGGCCGGAGATGCCAAGGGCGGCGATATGCGCCGGGTTGACGGCGCTTTGTTTCAGCACCGTGCCGATGGTTTGCACGGCAGCGTTCCACCAGTCTTCCGGCGCCTGTTCGGCCCAGCCGTTTTCCGGCTGGCTGAGCGGATACTCCACGGTTGCGGAAGCGACCACCGATCCGTCCAGCGCGAACAGGACGGTTTTGGTGCCGCTGGTTCCCAAATCAATCCCCAAAAGATACTGGCTCATGGACGTTCTCCTTTTGGCACGTAAAATATCGGACGGCCTGTTTGCATCCTGGTATGCGTTTACGCTGCCGCGTGCGCGCGCCTGCCGCCGCACGGTGTCCGTACGTCGGGCAGGCGCCGCGCCGCGGCAGCGCAGACGAAATTCGTTATTTGAAGAAAATCTGGTTGACGACGTTTTCGATGTATTCCTGCCTGCCGCTGCCCGGCAGTTCGGCGGAGCCGTTCTTGACCGCGATGGCCGCGCACTCTTCCAGGGTCGCCTTACCCGCGCGGATCTTTTTGCCGATCTCGGTGGTCGCATAGCTTGCGTAGCGATCTTTGACGAACGCGTCGATGCGGCCGTCCTCGATCAGCGCGGCGGCTTTGATCAGGCCCAGCGCGAAGGAATCCATGCCGAGGATGAAGCCTTCGAACATGTCTTCCATCGTATAGGAAGGCCTGCGGTTTTTGGCGTCGAAGTTGAAGCCGCCGGTCAGCCCGCCCGCCTTGAGCACTTCGTACATGCACATCGTGGTTTCGTACACGTCGTAGGGGAATTCGTCGGTATCCCAGCCCAGCAGCAGATCGCCCTGGTTGGCGTCGATGGAGCCGAGCATGCCGTTCATCGCGGAAATGCGCAGATCGTGCTGGAAGGTATGGCCGGCAAGGGTTGCGTGGTTGGCTTCGATGTTCATTTTGAAATCTTTGTCCAGCCCGTACTGGCGCACGAAGCCGATGGCGGGTTCAAGGGCTTTTTTCTGCAAAGCTATACGCCGCGG
>CAYRPW010000169.1:1552-5659 GCA_964426145.1 uncultured Oscillospiraceae bacterium | reverse complement strand
CATTGAAACTGCTTGTTGAACAGGCTGGTTTTATCCTGGCGATCGAGCAGCATCAGTTCCTCCGCTTTGTACAGGAAGGAGTCTATCACACACTGCGGGAGTGAACGTTTGATGAAATCGCTGTCCCTTGCCACGGCGATGGCGGCGCTCAAGGATTCGGGAAGCGCGGGCACCCCGTCCCAGCCGCTTTCCACGGCGCCGGGCAGTTCTTCGCCGCGTTCCATCCCCTCCAGCGCCGCGTGGATGATCAGCGCGTACGCCAGATAGGCGTTGGACAGGCTGTCCGCGCTGGTGACCTGCATGCGCGCGAAACGGTGCTGCGGCAGCGGCACCCGCACGGCGTTCAGGCTGCGCTCATGCGACCAGCAGATGCGGTTGGGCGTTTCACCGTCGGTAAGGCGGTCGTAGCTGTTGGGGATGGGATTCAGGAAAAGCGTGATATCCGAAAGCCGGTTCAAAACGCCTGCCATGGCGGCTTTCGCCTCGGGGAGCAGCTCCCCGTTTTCCATTTCGAACAGGTTCTTGCGATCCCGGAACAACGCGAAGTTGACCTTGAAGGCGTTGCCGAATTCGTCCGGCAGGGGCTTGGGCATGAAGGACGCGCTCAGGCCGTACCGCGTGGCGATGGTGCGCACGGCATTGTGAAACGCCACCAGGTGGTCGGCGCCCGTCAGCGGGTCGGCCCGGTGGAAATCGATCTCGTTCTGCCCGGGCCCGCGTTCATGGTGACTGACTTCCGGACGGATGTTCATGGACAGAAGCGTCAGGCAGATTTCACGGCGCACGTCTTCCCCGCGGTCCAGCGGCGCGACGTCCAGATAGCTGCCGCGGTCCTGCGGGCGGTTGGTGATGCGCCCCTGCTCGTCGGCCTCGAACAGATAAAATTCGCACTCCGCGCCGATGCGGATGGAATAGCCGCGGCTTTTGGCCAGTTCCTTCGCCCTGCGGAGGATTCCGCGCGTGTCGCCGTCGTAGGGCCTGCCGTCTGCGGTCAGCACGTCGCACAGCAGGCGGCACACGCGCCCGGCCTGCGGCCGCCACGGCAGGATGCACAGCGTTTCGGGATCCGGCCGAAGCAAAAGGTCTTCCCGTTTGCTTCCGTACAGGCCGTTGATCGCCTCGGAATCGAACGGCACGCCATGCTCGAACGCCTCGGGCAGCAGTTCCGGCTGGATGGCGATATTTTTCAGTTTTCCGAATAAATCCGGAAACGCCAGGCGGACAAACTTAACGTCGTTCTCCTCCAGAAAATCCATCACTTCTTGCGCTAGCATGGCACTCCTCCAAATCTCCGTTTCAGGCGCGGGGCGGCTTCGCGCTTACGCGCGCAGCTCCAGAAGCTTTTGCTTGAGCTGCGCTTCCAGGACGATCAGCTGTTTCTCCGCGTCGATGCGCTGCTGGTGGCCTTCCCGCTGCACGTTCATCACTTCGGTGATGGTGTCGATCAGGTCCTGGTTGGTTTTGGCCAGCGTCGTGATGTCGATGATGCCGCGCTCGGCTTCCTTCGCCGTTTCGATGGTGCCCATCTTGAGCATCTCGGCGTTCTTCTTCAAAAGCTCGTTGGTCATGTTGGTGACGGCCGTCTGCGCGTGCAGCGCCTGCTGGCTGCGGGCAAGGCCCAGCGCGATGACGATCTGGCTTTTCCACAGCGGCAGGGTGTTGGACAGCGTGGATTGGATGCGTTCCACCAGAAGGCTGTCGTTGTTTTGCAGAAGCCGGATCTGCGGCGCCATTTGCAGGGCCACGGTGCGGGTGAGTTTCAGGTCGTGGATCTTCTTTTCAAAGCGGTCGCACGCGGTGGCAAGGTCGTTGACGCGCTGGGCGTCCATGGTGTCGCCGCTTGCCTTGGCTTTGGCGCTCAGCTCCTGCAGCGCGCCCGCGCGCACCTCCGCCAGTTTCTTCTCGCCCGCCACGATGTACATCGTGAGCTCCTTGAAGTACTGGGTGTTCATATCGTACAGGTGGTTCAGCATGCTGATGTCTTTTAACAGCTTGCGCTGGTTTTCTTCCAGCGTGGAAGCCACGACGTCAACGTTCACATCCACCTTTTCATAGCGGTTCTTGATTTCCTCAAAGTTGCGCTTGGCGTTCCAGAACAGCCCGCGCAGGCCGGAGGGTTTGTCCGCGTCCGTGGAAAACCCCTTGATCTCGCTGATGAGTTTCACCAGCATCTCGCCGGTTTCGCCGGTCTGGTCGGTGCGCACGGTGGCCAGGGCGCTATCCGAAAAATCGGCGACCTTTTTCTGCGCGCTTGCGCCGTAAAGCAGCACGTGCTCCGGGTTTTCAATGTTGATTTTCTTGGTGAACTCCTCGATGGTCTGCTTTTCGGAAGCGCTGAGCATGGAGGTATCCAGCTCCTGCAGCGCGGCTTCCGCCACCTTCACCGAAGCGGCGGCGGGTGCGTTTGCGTTCACTTTTTCCAGCGCCGCGACCGCTTCCTCCAGATCCGCCTTGTCCTTGGCCATGGATTGCTCGTCGAGTTTCAGTTCCGGTATTGCTTCGGCCTGCGCCTTTGCGGTATCGTCCGTCATTTCTGGTTCCTCCTTAATATTCGATCTGCCGTGCCTGCGATCCGCCGGACGCGGCTGCGGTTTGCTGCGGCTGGGACTGGGGCTGCGCCTGGGGGGCGGCGGTTTTAGCTTTCTGGTCCACGGCGGCGTTGATCTCCGCCGCGCGGCGCGCCTGGTCCGCCGCGAGCTGCAATTCGGTCTCGGTCAGCCCGTCGCGCCTGAGCATCTGCTCCAGCACTTCGATATCGGTGGTGATATCCAAAACGTCGTCCTGATAGAGTTTGGAAAGCAAGGTCTGGCAGCCCTTGATCACCGTGCTCAGGGCGTCGTTGATGCGCTGGCGGGCTTCCACGATTTCCGCGCCGCCCACGCCGCGCTCGTCGATCGTGCGGTAGGTGCGCACGATTTTCAGCGTCGTGGGCAGGTAGTATTCCATAAACTTGCGGATCTGCGGGGCTTTTTCCGGCTTTTCGTGCACGGCGCGGAAAATTTCACCGCACAGGATTTCCAGCTGCGCCAGTTTATCCGTCAGCAGCGCGTCGGGAATCTTCAGGTTTTCTTCGCGGATCTGCCGGATGGCCTCCTGGCCCTTGTCCAGCAGCGTATCCACTTCCTGATTTCCGGTCTTTTCCACAGGCGGCGCGGCAACGGGCATGGCGGCGCGCATCTTGCGCTCGGCGCTTTGGTTGTTATTGGCCTGCATATCCTGCCCGGACACCATGGAGCGGACGACCGAGCTTACGATGCCCGAAAGAATAAACGCGCCGATCAGGCCGCCGAAGCCGCTGAAACCAAGCAGCGCAAAACAAACCACAAGCGATATGCCAAACGCCATGCTTCCGGCTTTTTTCCCTCGGTTTTGCCGATCTTTCCTTGTTAAGTTGCTCATGTCGTTCCTCTGCTCCGTCCCGCTTTGTTTGGTTCCTGTTGTCCGCTAAAGTATAGCATATCCGGCAAAGCAAGAAAAGACAAAACGCTTCAAATCTGCTGAGGAGAGGATGAACGCTGCATTAGAATGCTCTGTAACCGCAAAATGCGCGCTGACGCGGAAGGAAACGGCGGCTGCGACGCGCGCCTTCCCCCGCCCCGCAAGCGCGTTTGGGGCCTGCCGGCGCGTTGACAATCCCTGGCCGTTGGCTTATGATAAACAGGCGAATACTGCGTAAAGTGGAGGCGAAGATATGGCTTTGGTCACCGTCAACGAAGATCTGTGCAAAGGCTGCGGGCTGTGCGTGGATGCATGCCCGAAGAAGATAATGAAGCTGGACAATACCCACATCAACCAGAAGGGGTATCACACGGCCCACTGCGCCGCGATGGCGGAATGCATCGGCTGCGCGTTTTGTGCCACCATGTGCCCGGATGTGGCGATCGTCGTGGAAAAGTAAACTCGGCGCTCGCCGGGAAGGGATGTATACATGAAGAAGCTCATGAAGGGCAACGAAGCGATTGCCGAAGCCGCGGTGCAGGCCGGATGCCGGTATTTTTTCGGTTATCCGATCACGCCGCAGAATGAAATACCCGAATATATGTCCAGACGCCTGCCGGAGGTGGGCGGCTGCTTTTTACAGGCGGAGAGCGAAGTTGCCGCCATCAA
>CAYRPW010000169.1:0-1531 GCA_964426145.1 uncultured Oscillospiraceae bacterium | reverse complement strand
TGACCAGTTCCTCCAGCCCCGGCATCAGCCTGAAGCAGGAGGGTATCAGCTATCTGGTGGGCGCGGAAGTGCCCTGCGTGATCGTCAACATCATGCGCTGCGGCCCCGGGCTTGGCGGCATTCAGCCGGCCCAGAGCGATTATTACCAGGCGACGCGGGGAGGCGGGCACGGCGATTACCGCACCTGCGTGCTTGCGCCTGCCAGCGTGCAGGAAGCCGTGGATTTAACCCAGGCCGCCTTCGACATCGCGGACCGGTATAGAAACCCCGTCATGGTGCTCGGCGACGGGATGATCGGCCAGATGATGGAGCCGGTGAATCTGGACAACGACTATCGCCCGGCCGTCGACCTTGCGGAGAAATCCTGGGCGGCGAACGGCCACAAAGCCACGCCCGGCAGGCCGCGCAGCATCGTCAACAGCCTGTATATCGACCCCAAGGTGCTGGAACGCCATTGCGAGCGCCTGGAGTCCAAATATAGGAAGATCGCCGAGCGGGAGTGCCGCTGGCAGGAAGAAATGCTTGCCGACGCCGAGATTGTGCTCGTAGCCTACGGCACCACCAGCCGCGTGTGCCGCAGCGCCATGCGCAAATGCCGGGAACTCGGCTACAAGGTGGGCATGCTCCGGCCGGTCACGGTCTGGCCCTTCCCCACCGAGGCGATCCGCAAGACCATTCCCACGGCCAAACATTATCTGGCGGTGGAGATGAGCGCGGGCCAGATGGTGGACGACGTACGCCTTGCGGTAAACGGAGAGCGCCCCGTGCACTTCTACGGCCGGATGGGCGGCATGGTGCCCACGGTTGCGGAGGTTGCGGCGGAAATCCGCAAGTACGGCGAGCCGCATTTGAAGTCCCCCGCGGAAACCGCGCTGGAAAACGCGATTGACCAGAAATTGCAGGCCGTGAGCGAATCGGTGAAAGATATCCTGAAAAAAGCCAGGAAGACTCTCTTTGAATCCAGAGTTTGCGACGCGCACACAACATTGAATTTCAAGACGGGAGCGAAGGAGAAGGAGGCTGAAACGATGCCTGACGAGCATTCCTTTGACGAAATCGAAACTAAATTCAAAGCCGCGCTGAGCCAGATGAAGCAAAAACTCCAGGAAGCCAGCGAGAAGATCACCGCGGCCTCGCCCCAGGACATGGAGCGCAAGGTGAAGGAAGCCGCCGACATGATGGCGCAGCGGATTCAGCAAGCCGCGCAGAAGATGGAACAGAAGATGGCGGAAGCCGGACTGCGGCACGAGGAGCAAGCCCCCGAAGCGGCCGCTTCGCCGGAAGCCGCCGCCCGGGACGCCGCGGACGCCTATGCGGCCGCCGCAGCTTCCGTTAAACAGGAAGCCGAAACGGCCGCCGACGCGCTGGACGAAGCCGTTCGCGCCGCAACGGGCGCGCCGCAGGAAGCGGACGCGACACCCGCCCGGGCTGACACGCAAACCGCCGGGGAACCGGCCGCGCCGGAAACGCCGGGCGCGGATGAAACCGCTGCCCAGGCTTCCGCCGCCGCGGCCTATGCGGTTGAAATCGC
>CAYRPW010000168.1:0-5679 GCA_964426145.1 uncultured Oscillospiraceae bacterium | reverse complement strand
CGTCAACTCCGGTCCATTTTACCATGAATTCGGTCGATTTTGCAGCATCAATCGTCAAGCGCCCGCCCGCGCCTGCCGCTATACTGGGGAAGGAAATACGGAGAGGAGGGCGTCCGATGAACGCGATATTTACGCCAGTCGGCACGGCAAGGCAGGAAAACGGGCGGTATTTTGTCCAATTGGATGAGAAGATGATCGACGCGACCCTGGAACTGGAAACGTTCAGCCATATTCTGGTGGTCTGGTGGTTCCACGAGATCAACCCGGCGGGAACCGAACTCCCTTTGGTCATGAACTCGCCTTACCGGGGCGGGCCGGAGACGATCGGGGTGTTTGCCACGCGCGGGCCGGTGCGGCCCAATCCCATTGCAATCACGGTGTGCGGGCTGCTGGGGGTGGACCGGCAGAAAGGCCGCCTTGAGGTGAACTATCTGGACGCGGCGGAGGGTACGCCGATCCTCGATATCAAGCCGTACCACCCGTCTTCCGATACCATTCGCAGCGTAACGATGCCCGCGTGGTGCGCGCACTGGCCGAAGTGCTATGAGGACAGCGGGACGTTCGACTGGAGCCAGGCGTTCAACTTCGAATCCTGATGACGTGAAACGGGAGGCGCCGATGAAACAGGGCTTGCTGGTGATGGATCTGCAGCGGGGCGTGTTCTCGCTGCAGCGGCCCGTATACCAGGCGGACGCCCTGCTGCGAAACGTGCAGCAAACCCTGCGGTTTGCCAGGGAGCGCGGCCTTCCGGTGATTTTCAGCCTGCACGGCAACGATACGTTCTTGCAGGAGGGAACCCCGGGGCATTCCCTGCTGGACGGGCTGGCCGTACGGCCTGCGGATATCCTCGTGCGCAAGTCAAAGCCGGACGTCTTTGCGGATACCGAACTGGATGCCGTTGTGCGGAACCTGGAGCTTACCTCCCTGCTCGTGACTGGCGTGATCTCCAACGGCTGCGTGCGGCAGGCATGCCTCTCCGCGCTGGAACGGCACTACGAAGTGACGCTAATCAAGGACGCGCATAGCACCTTTTATGCAAACGCCGAAACGGTGATCCGGCGCGTAAACCGCGAAATGGAAACCGCGGGCGCGCGTATCGTTTCTGCGGATGAGCTCAAGTAAGCGGACAGTGATTTCAGCCCGCTTCGGCCTGGCCCGCCCCATGGGGGCGGGTTTTGCCGTTTTCACCGCCTGAACGCCGCCGGGCGGGGGTGAAGCGCAAAAAAACCGGGCAACCCAGGGTGATTCAGAAAACAACTGCCGGATTCTCATCGTTTTCTAATCGGATTCGCGTTGATTGTTAATACTATGCGGTATATAGTATACCGTGTCAGGGGGTATGGTATGGACGCGCAGTTGAAGCGGGGGGTGCTTGAGGCCTGTGTGCTCAGCGCTTTGGTGCGGGAACCCTCGTACGGCTACCAGATCATCAAAAGCCTGGCGCCGGTGGTGGCGATTTCCGAATCCACGCTGTATCCCATCCTGAAACGGCTGGAAATTGCCGGGTCGCTCACGGTGCGGTCGATGGAGCACAGCGGCAGGCTTCGCAAATACTATGCGATCACCGAAAACGGCAAACACAAGCTCCGGCAGTTTCTCGCGGAGTGGGAAGGGATCGCCGAACTCTACCAATTCATTCGGCACGAGGTGACGCGCTTTGACCAAGCATGACTTTCTGGGCGAACTCCTGAAGCGCCTGTCCGCGCTTCCCCAGGCCGAGCAGGAGAAGGCGTACGCATTCTACGCCGAAATCCTCGACGACAGCATGGAAGACGGCATGACCGAGGAACAGGCGGTGGACAAACTCGGCAGCGTGGATGAGATCGCCTCGCATATCGTGGCGGAAACGCCCCTGTCCGTCCTTCTTAAAACCCGGGCCGGGCGGGGGAAACGCGGCAGGCTGACGGTCATCCTCCTGGTGCTCGGCTTTCCCGTGTGGTTTCCGGTGCTGATCACGCTGGCCGCGCTGCTTTTCACGCTCTTCGTCCTGCTCTGGGTGCTCAACGCCGTGCTGTGGGCGGTGTTCGCGGCATGCACGGCCGCCGCGGCCGGGGGGCTGATCGGCCTGTTCTTCACGGCGGATGCGGGTTCCAGGCTCATGTGCCTGGGCGGCGCGCTGGTGCTTACGGGGCTTGCGGCGGCGTTGTTTCCGGCGTCGGTCGCCGCCACCAAACAATTCGCCCGCCTCACCCGCGCGCTGTGGCGGAGAATCAAAACAAGCATATTCAGGAAACGGGGTAACGCATGATGAAAATCAACCGCCAAAAACTTCTGGTCTTCGTTCTGGTCGTCATCGTCTTAGGCGCGGCGGCGTTCAGCATCGGCTTCGCGGTGTTCAAACAAAATGAGGGGAGCACTACTATGGAAAATCAATCGTTCGCGGTATCCGGCATTCAGCAGATCTCCATCGTTACCGATTCGCCCAGCGTCGTCGTCAAACCCGTGCAGGGCGATCAACTGAACCTTACCTGGCGTACGGGGGAACTGGTGAAGTTCAGCGCGTCGCTGACCGACGGCGCGCTTGTCATCGACTACCGCCTCCACACGAATTGGGTGAAAACCATGCTGCTGTCCCCGTTTTCGATGGAGAACTATGTGCTGGAGGTTGAGCTGCCGGAAAGCTACGCGGGCACGCTGACCGTGCAGACGGCCTCCGGTTCCGTGTCGGCGTACGGCGCGCTGAACCTGGCGGACTTAAGCCTTACCAGCATTTCCGGCTCGGTGGACGCGTCCGATATCGATTCCAAGGCGGCTGTGGTCATTCACAGCACGTCGGGCAGCGTTCATGCGGACGCCGTCCTGGCCGCCCAGGACATCCGCCTGAACACGGTGTCCGGCTCCGTGGATCTGCGCAAGGCAACCGCTTTAGGCGGCATCGCCGTGCAGACGACCTCCGGGAAAATCACCCTGTCGGAAGTCAACGCGGCCGTTGAGCTGGCCGTGAAAACCACCAGCGGCGCGGCGGACGTTTCCCTGGCCCACTGCGATGCGGGCGTTTCGTTCAGCTCCGTCAGCGGTTCCCTGCGCCTGTCCGACGTGGACTGCGGGGAGATCGCGTCCAAAACCGTTTCGGGTTCCCTGCAATTTGAGAAGCTCACCGCCAACGCCATCGCGCTGCAGAGCACGTCCGGCTCCATCAACGGCACGCTCAGCGGCGCTCAGGACGATTACAGCATTTCCGTGCACACGGTGTCCGGCGGCAGCAACGTGAAAAGCACCGCTTCCGGCAAGGCGAAAACGCTGACGCTCAATACGGTTTCGGGCAGCATCGGCGTCACCTTCTCCGGCGTTGCGGGCAACTGAGCGGGTACTTTACAGGGGATGCGCTTCGATACGCGCGGCTTTTGGGAAGGTATTGCTTGTTTTCGTAAAATATGGTATGATACGATGACCAAAGGGGAGTAGCAAGCGGCATCCGCCGCTGGTCGTATTCGTCAGTTCGGTCAATTGACCCGGGTACGACAATCCATTTTTCGTGCGAGACTTTTGGCTCTTTGAAAGAGTCAGTCTCGCACTTTTTTTTCAACGCGAAGGGGGAGTATCGCCGCATGTGAAGACGCGTGCCGGTCTGGGAGCGGAACCGCTGCCCCGGGAAGGGCCGAACAGACCTGATCCGGCGCATACCGTATTCGTTGATTTGCAAACCCGATGAAGAAAGGCGACAGAGCAATGGACCACTATTTGATGAGCACAGCCCAGACCCTGGCGGAACTTGAAACGACGAAGGACGGCCTCACGCAGGAGGAGGCTGCCGTTCGCCTCCAAACGCACGGCCGCAACGCGCTCGCGCAAAAAAGCAAGCCGACCTTGTTTAAAAAAGTGCTGGATCAGCTGAAAGACCCCATGGTCATCGTGCTGATCTGCGCCGCCGCGCTGTCCGGCGCTTTCGGCGAGGTGATCGACGCGGCAATCATTCTGGTGGTCGTCGCATTGAACGCGGTTTTGGGGATCGTTCAGGAAAACAAAACGGAAAAAGCGCTGGAAGCGCTGCAGGACATGGCGTCGCCGTATTCCAGAGTCCGGCGCGGCGGTATGGTGACGCTGGTCAAATCCGAGGAGATCGTACCCGGCGATATCGTTATCCTGGAATCGGGCGATACCGTTCCCGCGGATATGCGAGTCCTGGAAAGCGTGAGCCTGCGGATTGAGGAAGCCGCGTTGACGGGCGAATCGTTCCCCGTGGGCAAGAGCGCACACGTCATTCATCCCGAGGCGGATGCGGACCTGTCCATCGGAAACCGTGCGAACATGCTGTATATGGGTACCAACGTCGCATACGGGCGCGGGGAAGGCGCAGTGACCGCAACGGGTATGCGGACGGAGATGGGAAAGATCGCCGGTATTCTACTGGATACGCAGGAAGAGAAAACCCCGCTGCAAAAAAAGCTGGGCAGCTTCAGCAAGGCACTCAGCGCCGTCGTGCTGCTGATCTGCACCTTCATTTTCCTGTTCTCCGTGTTTCGCGGCGGCGGGTTTGTTGGCAAACACGTATTTGAATCCCTGCTGACAGCGATCAGCCTTGCCGTCGCGGCCATACCGGAAGGACTTGTGGTGGTCGTAACGCTGGTGCTTTCCATCGGCGTTACGCGCATGTCCAAACGCAACGTCATTATCCGGCGCATGACAGCGGTGGAAACCCTGGGCTGCACGCAGATCATCTGCTCGGATAAAACGGGAACGCTGACCATGAATGAAATGACCGTCGTGGAAACGTATGGGCAGACGGATTTACTGGCGAGGGCGATGGCACTGTGCACAAGCGTGCAAAAAACAAAGGACGGATATGCGGGTGATCCCACGGAAATAGCGCTGGTGAAATATGCGCGCAACACTCTTCCCGGTCCGGCCGGCGAATCGTATACGATCATAGACGAGGTTCCTTTTGATTCGGACCGGAAGATGATGTCCGTTCTTTACCGGTCGCCCGATGCAGCGATTGTGCAATTTACCAAAGGCGCTGTGGACGAGGTGCTTACCCGCTGCGACAAGATGCTGGAAAACGGAACGGTCGTCAACCTGACGCAAGCGCGCATGGAGCGCATCAAACGGCAGAACAGCGACATGGCGCGGAAGGCTTTGCGGGTACTGGCGGCGGCGTATCGGGAATACGATCAGGCCCCGCGGGATATTTCGCCGGAGACTGTCGAGCGGCAGATGGTTTTCGTCGGGCTTGCCGGGATGACGGATCCCATCCGGCCGGAAGTATTCGGCGCGATTGCCCAATGCAGGAAGGCGGGCATCCAGCCGATTATGATCACCGGCGATCATCGGGATACCGCCCTGACGATTGCCAAACAGCTGGGTATCATCACCCGTGATGAAGAAGTCATCACCGGTGCGGAGCTTTCCCGTATGGATGATCTGGAACTGGACGCAAGGATCGGCGGCATATCCGTGTACGCGCGCGTACAGCCCGAACACAAGGTGCGAATCGTAAGCGCGTGGAAGCGGAAGGGGAAAATTACCGCGATGACAGGCGACGGCGTTAACGACGCGCCTGCGCTGAAGGTGGCCGATATCGGCGTGGGGATGGGAATTACGGGGACCGACGTCACCAAAAACGTCGCGGATATGGTGCTTGCGGATGATAACTTTGCCTCAATCGTCAGCGCCGTGCAGGAAGGGCGCAGAATATACGAAAATATCCGCAAAGCCATTCAGTATCTGCTGGCATCCAAT
>CAYRPW010000167.1:0-5692 GCA_964426145.1 uncultured Oscillospiraceae bacterium | reverse complement strand
CTGCGTGACAACTACCCCTTTTCCATGTTTGCGGTTCCCACCAGTGAGATCGTGCGCGTGCACGCGTCCAGCGGCACCACCGGCAAACCGACAGTCGTGGGCTATACCAGCGGCGATATCGACCGCTGGGCGGAGATGATGGCGCGCGCCATGTACTGCGGCAACGTGGGCAAAGGCGACATCGTGCAGGTGGCGTACGGCTACGGCCTGTTCACGGGCGGCCTTGGCGCGCATTACGGCGCGGAGCGCGTCGGCGCAATGGTCGTTCCCATCAGCGGCGGCAATACCGTTCGCCAGTTGATGCTTTTGCAGGATTTCGGCACCACGGCGCTGATGTGCACGCCCTCCTATGCGCTCAACCTTGCCGAGGCGATGGAGCGCGAGGGCATCCAGGCGCCCAAGCTCCGGGTCGGCATCTTCGGCGCGGAACCGTGGACGGAGAGCATGCGAGAGAGAATTGAGAGCATGCTGCACATCGACGCATTGAATATCTACGGGCTCAGTGAAGTAATGGGGCCCGGCGTTTCCATGGAATGCATGTGCAAGCAGGGCATGCACATCTGGGAGGATCACTTCCTGCCGGAGGTGATCGGCCCGGACAACAAAGGGCTCCCCTATGGCAATCAGGGCGACCTGACGTTCACAACGCTTTCCAAGCACGGTATGCCGCTGCTCAGATATCGGACGCATGACTTATGTACGCTGACCGACGCACCCTGTGAATGCGGGCGAACGCATGTGCGTATGGGGCGCATTATGGGACGTACGGACGATATGCTCATCATCCGCGGTGTGAACGTGTTCCCGTCGCAGATCGAACATGCGCTTTTGCAGGTGGAAGGTATCGTACCGCAATACCAGATCGTCGTGGATCGCCTGAATAATTTGGACACGCTGGAAGTACAAGTGGAATTGTCGCCTGAAACGATGAGCGATACCGTAAAAGGCTTGGAAGCGCTGGAACGCAGAATTGAAGGTTCGCTTGCGGCACATGCGCTTGTTTCCGCCAAGGTGAAGCTTTGTCAGCCCGGCAGCCTGCCCCGCAGCGAGGGCAAGGCCAAGCGTGTGGTAGACAATCGGAAACTTTCAATGCTATAATTTGATGCATGGAGGCGAATTTGCGATGTTTGTAAAGCAGATCTCCGTTTTTCTGGAAAACAGATCCGGCAGTCTCGCAGGCTTTACCAAACAACTCGGGGATCACGGGATCGATCTGATGTCTCTTTCGATCGCCGATACGACGGATTTTGGTATTCTGCGCTGCATCGCAGCCGATTATGAACGCGCGGAGGCATTGCTCTGTCAAGCGGGTTACTCCGTCAAGATTACCGACGTAATCGCCGTCAGCATTCCCGACCGCCCAGGCTCTCTTGCGGAGGTGCTTACCGTTTTATCCAACCACCACATCGGGCTTGAATATCTCTATTCCTTCTTTCGCAGCCATGGCGACCACGCGCTGATCATCATCCGTGTGGATCAGCCTGCCGAAGCCGTGAACGTGCTTGCGGATGCAGGGGTTACGATGCTTACGCAGGGAGATCTGCAAGCCTTATAATGCTTGCGGATCCAGCGCACGGGCGCGTAAGGATTGGGTAGCGTATCCCCCGTTCCCAAGCGCGCTTCCTGCTAAATTGTTTCGGGAGGACATCGCTTTGTATCGGCTCAACCGGATCACCATCGATCTCAACGCAATACGCCATAATTATCGGCTGATGGCGGACTACGTACCCAAGGGTGTGCGCGTGATGGCCGTCGTCAAGGCAAACGCCTATGGCCACGGTATGGTGGAAGTAGCCAAAACCGTTACAGGCGAAGGCTGCCGCGATCTGGCAGTCGCAATTCCCGAAGAAGGCGCAGCGCTTCGCGAAGCCGGAATTGCGGGAGCAAACATACTCGTTCTGGGCGCAATCCATGAGCGCGCCATTGAGGCATGCGTGAAGAACGACTTGACCATGACGGTATTTGAACCTGACATGGTTGAAAAAATTAACGAGTGCGCGGTGCGTTTGCATACATACGCGCGCGTTCATATCAAACTGGATACCGGAATGGGCAGAATCGGCCTTCGTACAGCCGACGAGGCCACCGCCGTGCGGCAGGCCCTCGCCAGGGCTTCCCATGTGAAAGCGACCGGTGTTTATACCCACTTCGCGGATGCGGACCATCTGGACGAGGGCGGAGGTCTGTGCAATTACTCCCATGAACAGCTTTCGTTGTTTACAGACCTGAAAAACCGCTGCGGCGCAGACATGCCCGCACACGCGTCCAACAGCGCGATGAGCCTGGTTTGCCCGCAAGCCAACTTCTCGATGACCCGCGAAGGGATTTCCCTATATGGGTATCCCCCCGTACCCACACAGCTTCCGTTTCGCCCGGCGCTGCGCTGGGAGGCGGAAATCGTATACGTCAAAAGCGTGCCAGCCGGAAGTTGTATCGGGTATGGATGTACGTATACCGCAGAAAAAACCATGCGAGTTGCAACCATAGCCTGCGGGTATGGGGACGGCTATCATCGCGCCGTATCCAACCGCGGCTGCGTACTGGTTCACGGAATGCGTGCGCCCGTTGTGGGGCGCGTGTGCATGGATCAGATTATGGTGGACACAACGGATATTCCCCAGGCACGGGCGGGCGATGTCGCCGTGCTGATTGGAGCGCAGGAGAACGGGTTTATCGGTGCGGATGAACTTGCAGGCTGGGCGGGCACGATCAGCTACGAAGTTTTGCTGGGTATCACCGCACGCGTACACCGCCAATATGTGCCGGTAGAACATAAGGCGGATGAAAAGGAGAATGGCTCATGGCAAAACAGGTAAAACCGGTAATCAAACCGTTTCTGCGTGGTTCCTGGCATGGGAAATATGCAACGCGCAAGGGCTTAAGGCTGAGCATCAGCATATTGTTCGTCACGGTGATTTATCTGCTGCTGGGCTTGATGCTCAGCTTTGATTCGCTGGTCCTTCGATTGATCACTTCGCTTGCGCTGATCGCGTTTGCCGTATTTTACCTGTATATTCAGGGAGCGAACAACGGCGAGTCGGATACCGCATACGGTGAAATTATGTACAGACACGAACAGGATGGACAAAAAGTGGTCGACGAGGATCACCAACGCTGTTATCACCCCGGCAAGGGCTTTTATGAAACGGCGATCTCGCTGATCCCCTATTTGCTGATCACGCTCGTTTTTGCGGTGCTCGCGCAGCCGCTGACGTATTCGCTGGGCGTGCTTCCTTCTTGGGTGGATGCCGCTTCCGACCAGACGCACATCGGGGAAGCGCTTGCCTACTACGACGTACACGACGCTGACGTTGCGATGTCCGTTTTGCGCATCGTTTCCCGCGCAATGACGATGCCGTTCATCAATATCGCCCTGCTGATGGGTACGGATGCCGTGCTTTGGGCTGAGCGGCTTACCCCGCTTTGGGTGGCGTTTGCGCCGCTAGCCTATGGCTTTGGCTATTTGCAGGGGCCGAAATTGCGCGTCAAAGTGAATACCGGTATCAAGATTGGCGTAAGCAACAAAAAGCGCAAGGAACGCAGAGCCCGAAAGGCGCGCGCCGAGAACAAAGGCCCGCAGCAGCTGATCTGAAGATATGCGTATTATAGCAGGATCGGCCCGGGGCCGGACCATCGTAGCGCCCAAGGGGCATCAAACCCGTCCCACGTTGGACTTCGTGCGGGAATCGTTGTTTAACATCATTCAGCGGGATGTACCAGGCGCATCCGTACTCGACCTGTTTGCCGGAAGCGGCGCGCTTGCGCTGGAGGCGCTCAGCCGAGGAGCGGACACGGCGGTGCTGGCGGACAAGTCCAGAGAGGCGATTGCGTGCATAAGCCGGAATATCGAAACGCTGGGGTTTTCGTCCCGTGCATCCGCATATCAGGGCGATTGGCGCTTGCTTCCCGCCCGGCTTGCAGACAAGTCCTATGTGTTTGACCTCGTATTCCTGGATCCGCCTTACGATCTGGTTCATTACGCGGAGATGGCCGATTCGCTTATGCGGCACGGATTGCTGAAACCGGATGCGCTGATCGTTATCGAGCACCATAAGGATATCGACCCCATGCTGATACAACCGTTTTTGATGTTTGACCTGCGTCTGTACGGCGATACCGCCGTCCATCTGTATAGGTTCCACCCGAAAGGAGAAGCCGATGCGTAACATGCTATGCGTTTATCCGGGCAGTTTTGATCCCGTAACCCTGGGCCATGTGGATATCATCCAGCGGGCAAGCAGATTGTTTTCTCAGGTGCGCGTGGCTGTGCTGGACAACCCGGATAAGCATCCGACGTTCACCGTAAACGAGCGGATTGCCATGCTCGGCAAGGCTTGCGCGCACTTGAGCAACATCCAAATTGACAGTTTCCGCGGTTTGTTGGTAGACTATATGCGTGGCCTGGATGCGAGGATTGTGATTCGCGGGCTGCGAGCGGTAACGGATTTTGAAGCGGAATTCCAGATGGCGCAAATCAACCGCCAGATGGAACCGGCCGTCGAAACCCTCTTTCTGATGACCTCGCCTGATTACGCCTATATCAGTTCCAGCGCCGTGAAACAGATTGCGTCGTTCGGCGGTGATATCTCCATCTTCGTACCGGAGAGTATCCTTCAGGATATTCGAAGGGTTTACCCATAAAACACGTTTCGGGAGGCGGATACATATGACAAAATCGCAAACGATGATCTATCTGGATGAATTGGATAATCTCATCTCGACAGGGAAACGGGTACCGCTGCGCAACTTCGTGATGATAGACCGCGAGCACTGCTATCGCCTGGTGCAGGATATCCGCTCCAGTCTCCCCGTGGATATGACGGCCGCGCAGGAGGTGATCGCCAATCAAAACGCCATTATCACCGAGGCGAAGGAAATTGCGGAAAACGCCAGAAACGAATCGAATACGCGCGCATCAAGCGTAGTCAACGAGGCCAACATTCAGGCGCAAAACACTGTGAACGCAGCCGCGATGAAAGCGCAGGAAATGGTAAAACGGGCGCAGGATCAAGCCCGCCAGATGCTGTCTGAAGCCAAGGGCAACGCGGATCGGATGCTTGCCGATGCCGAGGCGCGTGCCAAGCAATTGATCAGCGAACAGGAAATCGTGGCCAGGGCGCGTCTGGAAGCCGAAGACCTGAAGCAATCTACGCAGGAGGAAGTTGACGCGCTGTACAAAAACGTATTCTCCCATATCGACGACGTGATGAAACAGCTGGATCGGGCAGTCAGCGAAAAACTGACCGAGATCCGCATGATACGCCAGCAGGTGGATCAGACGATATCGTCCATGTAAAACACGGATCGGAGTGTAGAAACGTTGCTGGAGCTGCTGCTTATTGCCGTGGGACTATCGATGGACGCCTTTGCCGTTGCGATGGGCAAAGGCTTATGTATGCGCAAAATGCAATACGGCTATGCCGCGATCATCGCTCTTTTTTTTGGCGGTTTTCAGGCGTTGATGCCGGCGCTGGGCTGGCTGCTCGGACGCCAGTTTTATCAGCAGATCAATTTTCTGGATCACTGGATTGCGTTTATTCTGCTTTTTATCATCGGGCTGAAGATGATCTGGGAAGCGTATCGTTCAAAGCATGCGCAGGAAGAACGCTGCGATTTGACCGTGAACGTGAAAGAGCTATTTTTGCTTGCTATCGCAACCAGTATCGACGCTTTGGCGGCCGGGATCACATTC
>CAYRPW010000166.1:3919-5717 GCA_964426145.1 uncultured Oscillospiraceae bacterium | reverse complement strand
GGGGTTGCCGTTTTTGCCGTTATACTGGGCGAGTTGTTCCAGCGTAAGCACCAGTTCGGCGGACGTCGCATCGGCCGCAGTTGTCGGCTCTGTACTTGCGGCGGGTTCGGCGGTTGCGGGGGCGGCCGTCGCGGCGGTTTCCGCCGTGGGCGCCGTTACGGTGCCGGTGGTTGTGCAGCCTTGCAAAACCAGCAGCGATGCCACGAGCAGCGAGAAGATCAAAGCTGTTTTCTTCATATCGATAACTCCTTCATAAGGTCGATGGGGTGAGTGTCCGTCAACTGCAAATTGCGGATGGAGCGTTCGGCCTTTCGCAAGCGGACTGCCTGGAAACCGAACCTTACTCATAGGATATACAGGGAATGCGGTTTTGAAACAGGTATGCGTTCCCGTTCGGTCCTGCGTTGCAATCCGGTGAGTGTCCGCGCTTTTTTCGGCGGGTTTCCGCCTGCTCCGGCACGCGGGGAGCCGGGATGGTTCCGTGTTTCAAGTCCTTCAAGACGCGGACGGCGAATCGTTACCGCCATCCTTCGTTTTGCGCCGGAACAGCATGTCGCTGGCATAATAGCAGCATAGCATCGCCAGCAGATTCAGCCCCAGAATGACGTAATCGAAGACGCCCATTGGATCGGTTATGGATAAAGCGGCGTTGACCAGCAGGAAGACGAACAGCACATAATCGTTGGCGAGTATCCATTTGCGCTCGAACATTGTGAAATAGCCAAACAGCAAACCGTCCATCAGCATGAGCACCCCCACGAGCAGCGCGGAGAACGGTTTTAAGCCGCTGAGCACGCCGTAGAAGATGGCGTTGATCAGCCAGTAGATGGACTGCAGTCCCATGGTCACCTGAAGTATAAGCTTTGCCGCATGTTTTCCCGTCATCGTTTTCATCTCCTTTCGGAGTGTGTCTGCAAAGATCAATCGGCGGTATAGACAGCCAGATGCGCGGTTGCGGCGCCCGGCGAACACGCGCGGACGCGGGCCGCGAGGGTTTCCATCGCCTGCCGGATCGGCGTGTCCTCAATACCCGGCGGCGCGTATAGGGTAAACAGTGCGTCCGTCGTTGTGCCGGTGATCCGGGTTTTTTGATCCGGCCCCCGCAAAATGCTGGAAATCACCCCGGAGCCGTCGCAAATCATCAAATCGCCGCTCACACAAGCCGTTTCGTTTCCCGCAATCGAAACATAGGGTTCGCCGCCCGCCGCCGCCTTCAGCATAAGCGGCATGCGAAGGCTTGCAAGATCATATCCGGCAGTTAACAGCATGCTTTCCATCTCGGTCAGAAACATGGATTGTAATACACCTGATTCTGCATGTGATTGCCGTTTCCCTTTTAGTGCGCTTTCCAGCTGTCCGAGCACGTGATAACTGTACCCAAAGCGCCGGTAGTATTCGCAATAGACCCGTATGGGGGAAAGCGTTTTAAGCGCCGCTCTGTCCGCCCCCGCGTACCGGCGGATGATCTGTGCCATTGCGTCATCCGCAACGGTCCGGTTTACCGGCGCTGCCGGCGTAATACCGTTTAGAATCAGAATTCCCACTTTCGCCCTTGGATACATGGAAGAAACGGCGTGATCAATGGTAAGCATGCAAACCTCTCCTTTTGTGTCCGATGAAAAGGATTCCCAAAACAACCAGTCCGGCTCCGATCCACTGCACCCAGGCGATCGTTTCTCCCAGCAGCGCAACCGAGAGCAAAACGGCCGTCAGCGGCATCAGCCCCGAATAGGCCGCAATGGCATACGCGCCGCAGCGTTTCGCACCGGCGTAAAATAACGCAAACGCAATCGCCGTC
>CAYRPW010000166.1:229-3909 GCA_964426145.1 uncultured Oscillospiraceae bacterium | reverse complement strand
ATTGGTCTGGATAATGCCCTTGGATGGTCCCGTGGTGCCACCACTGCTGGCGATGCGCACCAGGGTATCGGACCCTTGTTCCACATTAACGGGGGTGTCGGACCATTGCGCCATCCATTCCTGCAAGCCAAGCGCCGCCAATGCGGCAAACGGCCTTTCTGAAAGCGCGGGCGCTGCGGTCAAAACCAACACGGCGGCTGCGATCAGCAGGGTCTGTACCATGGGGTGCATCGGCGCTGCCGCAAGCCGTTCGCCATACCGCCTGGACAGGATGTTGAATGTGGATTCGCTGGTGGCGGCGCACAGAATAAACGCGTTCCCCATCAGATGGCGGCCGGAAAAACGAACGGATTCAGCGCCGGCGTTCTGCAGAAAAAGGATACCGGCCGCCGCGCAGCCGATGCCCAGAACCGCGAACCCGGAAGGCCGTTCCTTGAGGAACAGGAAGGCAAACGCCGCCGTGAGGGCCGGCGTGGTTCCCGTTATAACGCCGGCTTCCGCCGCGCCCGTGTGCCGTATGCCCACCAGCAAAAACAGCCGGAACAAAACGATGCCGAACACCGCCTGCATCAGGAGCATCAGCCGGTCATGCCATGCCAGCGTCCGTAAGGCCTGGATCGCGTTTCTGCCGTAAAACGGCAGAAACGCGACGCACACCATGCCCATGCTGACAAAAAGAACCGTAAACCCGGGCAACTTTGCGGCCAGGATATGCCCCGTGACGACGGACGAACCCGCCAGCATAAACGCACCGGCTAAGCAAAGGTTTCCTTGCACCTGCCGCAATCATCTTCACCAGCTTCCGTATGGTTTTGATACAGTGTATGGTATACTCTAAACTGGATCAGGGTAAGAGCCAGTAATAGCATAGAAATACAGTACCAGTTACGGAGGCAGGCATGCGCAGCATACCTTTGAACCCAAACAGCGAACAAACGCTGTCCAGGCAGGTTTACAGCGCGCTGAAGGCGGGCATATTGGAAGGCCAAATCGCGCCCGGCGAAGCGCTGCCCTCGACCCGGGATATGGCAGCCTCGCTTGGCGTTTCTCGCAATACGGTTAATCTCGCGTACGAAATGCTGTGGACCGAAGGCTTTATCCGAAGCCGCCAGGGCGCGCCTTCACGTGTGGCGGAGGGCCTCGGGCTTCCCGCCGCCGGCCGGGAAGCGGCCAGGCAGACGCGCACCGCGTCTGCGGCGAACGTCCGTTGGAATTTCAAAACCGGGCAGCCGGACCTTGCGGCATTTCCCTGGGGCGTCTGGAACGCGATGCTTGCCGAAGCGGCAAACACCCTCTCCGCAAGGCAGTTCGCCTACGGCGGGCCCAAGGGGTATGAACCTCTTTGTACGGAAATCGCCGGCTGGCTGCAGCGGGAGCGAAGTATGAACGTAAACCCCGAGGATGTGTTCATCACGTCCGGCTCTACACAGGCTTTGTATATGCTGGTGGAATTGCTGCACCGGGACAACCGCGCAATCGCCCTGGAAGACCCTTCCCATCCGGGGATCCGCACGATGGTCGCGGATCGGCAGTATCCGTTTTATCTTATGCCGGTCGGCACGCAGGGGGCGGAGATCGAACGGCTCAAAGATCATGCCGTTTCCGCCGTGTACGTTACGCCGTCGCATCAGTTTCCCCTGGGGGTCATCCTGCCGGCGGCCCGCCGCGCGGCGTTGATCCGTCTGGCGGCGGAGAAGGACTTCTATATCATCGAGGACGATTATGACAGCGAATTCCGCTATTCCGGCATGCCGGTAAGCCCTGTGTATTCCATGGCTCCCGAGCGGGTGATTTATGTGGGCACCTTCAGCAAAACGCTGTTTCCCGCGCTGCGGATCGGCTTTGTGGTGCTTCCGGCAGCGCTGCAGGAAGCATGGCGGCACAGCCGTAACTACCTGGACGTTCAAAACCCGATCCTGGAACAGGCAGCCCTGGCCGCGTTCTTGAAAACGCGCAAAATGGACCGGCATATCCGCCGGATGAAACGGCTGTACGGCGAGAAACGAAGCGTTTTGCTGGATGCGCTCCATACCGCGTTCGCGGACACGGTCATCCCCCAGGGGGACGTATCCGGCCTGCACATCGCGCTGCGATTTCCCGGCTTGCGCTTCGGCCAGGCGCTCATCCGGCGGTGCGCGGAGGCGGGGATCAGGGTTGCGCCGGTATCCGATTACTGCGCGTCCGAAAGCGCGTATGCGGATACGCTGTTAATCGGTTACGGGCATTTGCAGCCCGCAGAGATCCGCAACGGCATCGCGGCGCTGGCGGATTGCCTTGGCGGGCTGCCTTGCTGACCGGCGGCTGTCGGATGTTGTACAGGCCGGGCGCAATCTGCGGTTGACTTCGCATCCCTGCGTTCCTATAATATCTTGTAATACCCTTCCAATGCCGCGCACATGGCGGGTTCATGTTCGGCCGGGATATCCAGAGCAGGGGAGGACGATGGAGTGGAAAACAAACAGGAAACCCTATCCATGCGGATCAGCAAACGGTCGTTTCTCATCGCCTTTGTGATTTTATTCGTTCTGATGATGACCGTCGGCGTGCTGACGCAGGTCGTGCCTACGGGCAGTTATCAGCGCGTCACCGTGGACGGCAAGGTAACGATCGTAAACGATTCCTTCCGTTTTACCGATGCGCAGAGGCTGCCCGTCTACCGCTGGTTCACCGCCCCGGTGGAGCTTTTGGGCAGTGCCGACGGCGCGGTGGTGATCGTAATCATCTTCTTTCTGCTGGCGGTCATCATGGCATTCTCCCTGCTGGAAAAAAGCGATATCATGTCCTTGCTGATCTATAAGGCAGTGCGCAGGTTCGGCGGCAGAAAATATCTGCTGATGGCGATCCTGGTGTTCTTCTTCATGCTGATGGGCGCGGCGCTGGGTACGTTTGAGGAAAACATCGCGCTCGTGCCGCTGATGATTGCGCTTGCGTATTGCCTTGGCTGGGATTCGCTGGTCGGGCTTGGCATGAGCATGCTTGCGTCGTGCTTCGGGTTTACGGCAGCCATCACCAACCCGTTCTCCATCGCCATCACGCAGGAGATCTCCGATCTGCCGCTGTATTCCGGTTCGGGCTATCGTATTCTGATCTTCGCTGCGTTCTACGGGCTGCTGTTCCTGTTTTTATATCGATATGCGCGCAAAATAGAGAAAAACCCGGAAAAATCCCTGGTCTTCAGCGAGGATGAAGCGTTGCGTACAAAGTACCGCAACGGGGAAGCGCTGGAACGCATGCTCAGCGAAAAAACCCCCGAGGAATACGCCAGGCTGAAAAATGCAAGTCTGGCCTTCGGCGTGTTTATCGTTCTGATCGCGGCGGCGTTCGCCGCGGCGTCCTTCATCAGCGCGCTCACCGATCTGATGCTGCCCGTGCTGGGCCTGCTGCTGCTTGTGGGCGCGCTGGTATCGTCCGGTATCGCGGGGATTTCCAACCGGCGGAAATTCAGAATCCTCGGTACTTCGGCCGCCGGCATCGCGCCGGGAATTCTCGTCATCCTGATGGCGATGAGCGTGAAGTTCATCATCTCAAACGGCGGGATTATGGATACGATTCTTTACTACACCGCAAACGCGATCATGAACACATCGCCCTACGCGGCCATATTGCTGGTGTATGCGCTGATCCTTATTCTGGAGCTGTTCGTAGGCTCGTCATCCGCCAAGGCGTTTCTCGTGATGCCG
>CAYRPW010000166.1:0-219 GCA_964426145.1 uncultured Oscillospiraceae bacterium | reverse complement strand
TGGTGGGGATTACCAGGCAGGCGTCGGTGCTTGCGTTCAGCTTCGGCGACGGCTTTTCCAACATGCTCTACCCGACGAACCCCGTGCTGCTCATCTGCCTTGGGCTGACGGTGGTGACCTATCCCCGGTGGATGAAATGGACCTTCAAGCTGCAGCTTGCCGCGTTGGCGCTTGCCTGCGGTTTCCTGCTGATCGGCGTTGCGGTGCAATACGGCCCGT
>CAYRPW010000165.1:0-5724 GCA_964426145.1 uncultured Oscillospiraceae bacterium | reverse complement strand
GGCTTTTTCAACAGGCTGAACAGGCCGCCGCAACGCTTTGCGGCGGCCTGTTTTTATATGTCACACCTTATAAAAGCGCCGCTTCCAGCTCCGCCGTGCGGATGACCGTTGCGAAGGTGTTATGCAAAGCGGCCATAAACGCGGCGTGCACCGTGTGCGCGGGGATGCGCTCGCCGTTCCAGGCAAGGTCTTTGGTGGTGCAGGCGTCCGAAAGCAGCAGCACGGAATACCCCCGGCTGTTTGCGGTGCGCACGGTGGTATCGACGCACATATGGCTCATCATCCCGCAGATCACCAGCCGCGAAGCGGGAAGCGCGTTCAGCGTTTCACCGAGTTCCGTGCGCAGGAAGCCGTCCGGCGCGTGTTTCAGTATCACAATTTCACCCGCTTGCGGCTGTACGCTTGGATGGATCTGCGCGCCCTGCGTGCCCGGCACAAAGAACGACGCGTTTGGTTTCGCGCTTTCGTGGCGCACGTGCACCACGGGCAGCCCCTTTTCCCGGAACAGCGCAAGCGCTTCCGCCGCGCGGCCCGCGCAGGCTTCCGCCTCCCACAGCTCGTTTTTCCCGCCCGGAAAATAATCGTTTTGGATGTCGATGATCACAAGCGCGGTGTTTTCCATCCTCGTTCCCTCCGTTTGTTTTCTGCCGGTGTTCACGCAGGCATGCGCCGCCTGCGCAGGCTTTGGTAATACGCGCCGGGCGTGGTGCCGTAGCGGGCCTGGAACACGCGGTTGAACGTGCGCACGCTTTGAAACCCGCAGGCAAAGGCGATGTTCGCCACGCCCTCCCGGCCCGCGTCCATGGCGGCGGTCACCTCGCGCAGGCGCACCAGCGTTACGTATTCCTTAAACCCCGTGCCCGTGATCTTTTTAAACTCGCGGGAGTAGCTGCTCACGCTCATCAGCGCGCCTTTGGCCATTTCGGCAATGGGCAGCTCCTCCGCGTAATGCTCCTCAATGCGGCTGATGCTTTCGCGGATGCGGTTCAAATGCAGCTGCCGCTGCGTGCCGCCCGCCTGAAACTCAAGCTTCTGGTAGTAGCGGTGCAAAATGCCCTGCACCTCCAGAATATAGCCGTACAAAAAGAACGCGCTGGCGGAGTTCAGGTGCGTGTACTCGTCATACATACGGTCGAGCAGCTTGTCAAACCGCGTGTCCAGGCGCAGCGCGTCCGGCCGGAAGATGCTGGAGCGCACCCCCGAATCCAGCACCAGCGTGCCGGCCTTGCGCGCGGCGTACGGATCGAACGTCAAAAGCAGCACCATGGAATCCGCCGACGGCTCAAAGTAGCTGTGGATATCCCCGCCCGAGCAGATAAACGCGTCGCCCGCGCACAGCCGCGCGGCCGCGCCGTTCAGGCTGACGCTCACCGTGCCGGAAAGCACGAAGGCCGCTTCAAAATCGTAATGCCAGTGGGAAGCCACCTCGCAGCGGCTTGTTTTTAAGATGGCGATGGGCAGCCGCAGGGCGTTGTGGTAGGTTTTGTATTCGTGGATCAGCATGGCGTCGCCTCAACTTGCAAAAATTGACCAGTCTTCACAAACCGCTGTCTTGTTTTGATCGGCATACGATCCTATAATGATAACGTTTCAACAGAAATTCGTCAACCGCTTTTGCCGCCGCGGATGGGCGGCCGGGTTGGCGCACGCAAAAACCGGCCATTTGGAAAAGGGAGCTGACTTTCATGGAATATATCGCGGAGCCGTTTAAAATCAAAGCCGTGGAGCCGCTTCGCATTTTGACCAGGGCGCAGCGGGAGCAGGCCATCAGGGACGCCGGTTACAACCTCTTTAACCTGCGCGCCGAAGACGTGTACATCGACCTGATGACCGATTCGGGCACCGGCGCGATGAGCCAGGCGCAGTGGGCGGCCCTCATGACCGGCGACGAGGCCTACGCGGGCGCGCAGAGCTATTACCGCCTGATGGACAGCTGCAGGAACATTTTCGGCTACCCGTTCTTCCAGCCCGTGCACCAGGGCCGCGCCGCCGAGAAGGTGTTTCTGCCCATCCTGCTTTCGCAAGGCAAAATCGCCATCAGCAACACGTTTTTCGACACCACCCGCGCCCATGTGGAGCTTGCGGGCGCGGAAGCCGTGGACTGCGCCGTGGACGAGGCCATGGATACCGACCATTACGCGCCCTTCAAGGGCAACATGCACGTGGAACGCCTGGAGCAGGTCATCCGCGAACGCGGGCAGGCAAGCGTCGGCGCGGTGGTGATGACCGTCACCAACAATTCCGCCGGCGGGCAGCCCGTATCCATGGAAAACATCCGCCAAACGGCGGCAATCGCCCGTACGTACGGCATCCCCTTCGTGCTGGACGCCGCCCGCTACGCCGAAAACTGCTGGTTCATCAAAACCCGCGAGCCGGGCTACGAACACAAGACCATCAAGGAAATCGCCCGGGAGATGTTCTCTTACGCCGACGCGTTTCTGATGAGCGCCAAGAAAGACGGCATCGTGAACATGGGCGGGCTGATCGGCATCCGCGCCGACGAAACGCTGATGCAGGCCGTGCGCGAGCGCGTGATCCCCCTGGAAGGCTATCTTTCCTACGGCGGCCTGGCCGGGCGCGATCTGGACGCGCTTGCCGTGGGCCTGCAGGAAGCCACCCAGGACGATTACCTGCGCTACCGCATCGGCCAGGCGGAATACCTGGGCGGCTGCCTGCGCGAGGCGGGCGTGCCCATTCAATACCCCGTGGGCGGCCACGCCGTGTTTGTGGACGCGGGCCGCATGCTTTCCCACATCCCGTTTGATCAGTTTCCCGGCCACGCGCTGGCCGTGGAGTTATACTTGGAGGCAGGCGTGCGCGCCTGCGAGATCGGCTCCTTCATGCTGGGCCGGGACCCGAAAACCGGCGCGCAGCTGCGCTCCATGTTCGAATTCACCCGCCTGGCCATCCCCCGCCGCGTCTATACCCAGGCGCACCTGGACGTCGTTTCCAAAGCCCTGATCAACATCAACGCCCGCAAATCCGCCCTCAAGGGCCTGCGCATCCTCAACGAACCCCCGGTGCTCCGCCATTTCACCGCCACGCTGGAACGGGTGGAGTAGGGGACGATGAGGGACGATAGGGACGTTAAGGGCTGCCGCCCTTAACAACCTGCCAAGGGCTTTGCCCTTGACCCGTTATAAGAAGACCGCGCATTGCGCGGTCTTCTTACTAAACTATATGCCATTCCATATGCCAATCCGCGGCTACTCGTGATATCGTTCTTATTACAGTCCCCCGTTATCACATACAGCCTTCTGAAGGCGCTTCTTCAGCGCGATACCGTTAACCCTTGTTGTTCTTAAGCCCCGTATAGATGGCAACGATCCCGGTTAACAGAAGCAAAGCAGCTACACCCAGCGCACTGGCACCGGCAACGTCCGTAATCCCACCTACATATTCCGATAAATCGTTTTGTATAGACAGTATGAATACGAAGAATATAATATCACCCAGTAATAAAGCAGCACCGGCTAAACTGTTCAGCCGCGACAGCAGAAGAATGAACCCTAATAAAATAGTGATCCCAACGATGAGAATGCCGGTGAACATGTAGGTATCGGTCATCTCACCGAACATATAATCCTTTCCGTGATCTATAAACTCTATAACGGAAAATTGCTCACCTTCCCCTGTCGTCAACAGGTTGAAAGACAAGAAGGGCCCTATTACCCATACGATAACGCATACGACCAGCAGCACAACGGATACTCCAGAGAACTTATTCTTCCTCATCACTTTGTTAATCATCGGTGCTTGCATGATTACCCTCCCTGCTTCCTTGCGCTTTCAAGCGAAGATTTAGTTTTATAAGCCTTCTCCGTATGTTTTTCCCATGCGATCCATATAAGGCGACATAATGAATGGTGCTGCATACAATTATACCGATAATTACACATATAGTCAACTTTATTACGGGATATAATTGCCTAAAAGTATCAACTTATTGTCAATTCTCTCTGTTTGTCATTTCTGTATGCAAATATAGCTCACACCGTTACCCGCTTAACAAGGTTCTCTATACAACAAGTACACGCGAAGAAAAGGCATGAATCGTAGGGCCAGTATGCCTTGCGTTACTCCACATGCATAGTAGTCATATATAGGCTTCTTCCTAAAATGCCCGTTCTAGCTTTCACGCCCGCCGTATGAACGCCGTCGATCTTGCCGGTTGAAACCTCACCCCGGCCACTGCGGCTTCATCCGTTCATTCCTGCGCGGCGCGTATAGCCTGTGCATCCCGTGCGCGGTCTAGTTTTACGTTGCGAAGGTACAGCGCCATATCGATGGTGATTGCGATCAGGTTGAAGCAATAGAAGCCCAGCCCCAGATAGAACAGAAAATCCTGGCCGCTATCCATGTTCAACTGCAAAAGTTTGCGCAGAATCCCAACGACGTAACCGATCCAAAGAAAGACTTCAAAAAAGAAGCTTTTCCCCTTGGCCGTTCTGGAGTGATACGACCGGTAAATGGAAATGGGCCAGGAAAGGCCGAAACAAAAAATCATCAGCGCTTCCAGCGTATTAATCATCCAGCGCAGCTCCCTTTCTCATGGCCTTTTGCGACGTCAACTCAAAACGTATCCGGCGCCCTTCATGGCATACGCTAGGCGCTCCCAGCGTCTGCCCTTCGCAGCCGGAATTCAGCCGGCATGGGCGAGGCATGCTCTTTCCGGCGACTTGCCATACAGCAGGCATGTTACCCTATTCCAGCCACCGTATAAACGCCGTTTTGTCCTGCTTATTAAATCCGCAGCCTTCGTAAAAGCGGAAGGTGGCTTCGTCCTTGTTGCCGGTGGTGAGGGAAACCTTGTAGCAATTCGCGGCATGGGCGATTTTCACGGCTTGCGCCATCAGCGCGGCGGCGAAGCCCTGCCTGCGGTGGGCTTTATCGGTGATCACGTTTTCGATGATCGCATAGGGGCGGGCGCAGCGGGTGAGGTTTTTGACCACCACCACGGTCACGCTCGCGGCGGGCAGGCCGTCTTTTTCCAAAAGCAGAATATGGTAGTTCGGGTCGGCAAGGATTTCCTCCCACAGCGCGGCAAGCCCTGCGCCGTGGGGCACGGGGTCGGTCTCGTGCAGCTGTTGGTACAGGCTAAGCAAAGCGGGCAAATCATCCCGCCGCGCTTCCCGCACAAGAACCCCAAGGCCAAATTCCCGTTCCATTACGCTCTCCTCCTCCGCCGCCGTTACTCCCCCGGCACGCAAACGGTGGTTTCCACCGTGCGAAGCGCGGGGTTTACATCCCACTCCGGCCCTAAAATTCTCCCCGGCCACCATCAATCCCCCGGCACGCAAATGGTGGTTTCCACCGTACGAAGCGCGGGGTTCAGATCCCGTTCCGGCTCCAGATCAAACCGCGGCTGGCCGTCCGCGGCGAAGTGCACGCGGTGCAGCCCGGGGCAGCGGGGGCTGTCCGTAACGTTATATTCGGCGTGGTAGGCGATATACAGCTGCCCGCCGTCCGTAAAAAAGCTGTTGTGCCCCGGCCCGAAGCGCCCCGGAACGGAAACGTACGAAAGCACCGGCGCGGGCCGCTTGTGCCAGTTTTCCACGTTCAGCAAATCGGCGTTCTCGTCCGCGGTGAACAGCCCCACGGCATAGCTGTACTTGTTAGCCGAGCCGCCCGAAAACGCCAGGTACACCGTGCCGCCGCGCACGAACGCAAAGGGGCCCTCGTTGTTGATGGTGCCGTCCATATTCTCCCAGCCAAACAGCGGGC